>CALZBV010000010.1 GCA_945622055.1 uncultured Clostridia bacterium | reverse complement strand
GCCGCAATCCGGATTTGTTCCCGGACCAGATCCACTCCGGAAATCTGCTCCGTAACCGGATGCTCAACCTGAATTCTTGTATTCATTTCAATAAAGTAATACCTTTTATTCTCATCCACGACAAATTCAACCGTACCGGCGCTGTAATACCCTGCCGCCTTTGCCGCACGGACAGCAACCTCACCCATTTCCTTCCGAAGTGCTTCGTTTAAGAAAACGGACGGAGACTCCTCCAGAAGCTTTTGATTGTTCCGCTGAATCGAACAGTCACGTTCCCCAAGTGAAACCGTGTTTCCCTGCCGGTCTGCAAGAATCTGTACCTCAATGTGATGCGGATTTAGAATCAGCTTTTCCAGATACATGGAACCGTCTCCAAAGGCTGCCTTTGCCTCTGCCTGCGCAGTATCGAAGGCACTCTTGATTTCTTCCCGGGAAAAAGCCTTTCGCATTCCTTTTCCGCCGCCTCCGGCAGATGCCTTCAGTAGCACCGGGTATCCGATTTCCTCTGCCAGCTTTGCAGCCTCTTCGGCATCCCCAATTAATTCCTTTGAGCCCGGCACGACCGGAACATGATTCTCAAGCATACATTTACGTGCCGCCTGCTTGTCTCCCATTTTCCTGATAATCTCCGCAGATGGTCCGACAAAAATCAGACCATTTTCTTCACACCGTTTTGCAAATTCAGCGTTTTCGGATAAAAATCCGTATCCCGGATGAATCGCATCACATTTCGTTGCAAGCGCTGCCGTTAGAATTGCATCCTGATTCAGATAGCTGTCGGAGGCTTTTGCCGGTCCGATACAGACTGCCTGATTTGCTGCCATGACCGGTAAGGAATTTGCATCGGCAGTAGAATAAACAACCACTGTTTCAATATCCATCTCCCTGCAGCACCTGATAATTCGTACCGCAATCTCTCCCCGGTTCGCAATCAGCATTCGTTTTATCATGCGAAGCCTCCTATTTTATCGTAAGCAGCACCTGGTTGTATTCCACCATACAACCATCCTCTGCCATAATTTCCTCAACAATTCCCGCCTTTGGTGCGGTCACTTCATTCATCAGCTTCATCGCCTCAATTATACCAATCACTTCGCCTTTTTCCACCCGCTGGCCAAGCTTCACAAACGGTTCTTCCTCCGGGGCCGAACCGCGATAAAACGTTCCGACCAATGGTGCTTTTACCTCGGTAACCTCTGCCTGCTCAGGCTTTGCTTTTGGTTCCTCTTTTTTTGTGCGGTCTTCCAAAACTGCCTGCGGTTCCATCTTCTGTACTGTTGTCGCCGCCTGTTTCTTTAAACAAAAACGAACCCCCTGCATCTCAAGCTCTAACTCTGTTGCCGCGGACTCGTCAAAACGATCCCAAATCTCATAAATATTTTTCAATTCCATAATTCCCTGTCTTTCCGACCGTATACATTCTTTTTGTTTTCTACAGGCGTCCTTTCGGACGCCTGTGCCTTTGTCATAGAACCTGCAAAAATTTCAATCACTCTTAAGCGGTATGCTGCTCAATGTATGTAACGATATCCGAAACAGTTACAAAGCTATGCAGAGCCTCTTCCTCAATGGTAATACCATAAGCATCTTCCAGTGCCATGGAAAGCTCCATTGCATCAAGGGAATCAATTCCGAGATCATCCTTTAAATTTGCACCGGCAACTACCTTCTCCTCATCACAGTTGGTTGTCTCCACGATAATTTCCTTTACCTTGTCAAATACCATTGTTTTGTTCTCCTTTTCTCGCAATAAATTTAGTTAATTTTATTTAGATAAATATATTTACATTGTGTGATTATATCTGATTGCCATCCTCTTGTCAATCAGAAAATTTGAAGAAAATAAACAATATAATCAATACTCCGACTATTTTTAAAAAGCACTTGCATTTGTATAATATATGTGCTAGTATCATATTATACTTTATGTGGTTTTCAAAACTATGTATAACATTTTTTAATAACGTTTTATGAGGTATATAAAGAAAGGATGTGTGTTTATGGAACTTACGAATACTAAAAAAATCTGCTTTTCTGCTTCAAACGAAAAGTGCTCAAAGGACGCAATTTCCTGCAGTTTTCCACGGCAGCCCGGAAGTGCTTACACCCATTTCATCGGTGTGGTTTTTGCAATATTCGGTGCATTTCCTCTATTAAGAAGAGCTTCATCGGAACCGCGCGCACTGTTTGCCTGCAGTATCTTCCTCCTTGGAATGTTCTGTCTGTACAGTGCCAGCACGCTCTACCATTCTTTTGGAAGAAGCCGGCGTAGTTTTTCTATTTTAAAGAGACTGGATCATATGATGATCTACCTGTTGATTGCCGGCACCTACACTCCGGTTTGCATGCTGGGACTCCCAAAGAGCAGCGGACGTCTTCTTCTGACAGTAGTTTGGGGTATTGCATTTATCGGAATCTTCCAGTGCCTGTTTTTCATCCACTGTCCGAAATGGGTTTCTTCTATAATTTATGTAGCTATGGGCTGGTGCTGTTTGCTTGCTTTTCCACAGATTCTTAAATGCACCGAGCCGGGCTCCTTTGCGCTGCTTCTTACCGGTGGCATCATTTACACCATTGGGGGTGTGATTTATGCCTTAAAGCTTCCGTTTTTTGATAACCGTCACCCAAACTTTGGACTTCATGAAATATTCCATTGTTTCTGTCTGGGCGGTACCCTGTGCCATTACCTGATGATATATTTTTATCTGGTTTAAAAAAGGGCCGTAAAACAGCCATAAAAAATGCTACTGTGATGCCAAAAGGTAACACAGTAGCATTTCTGCTCTTGGTACGTCTTCTTATGTAAAAACAAAGGGACTGTAAACCCATACCGCCTTCTTCTGCAGGACTCATGCATCATCCGCAACCGCAAAGGCCTCACCATTGGAAAAGGCGTAAATCAGTTTTTCATGAACCTTCTTTCCTGTCATCTGGGTAAGTGCACGTGCGTAAAGCTGAAGCTGCGTCCGGTAACGCTTCGTCAGTTCCTCCCTGACCCCTGTTGAAACAGAATCTGTTTTGTAATCCACGAGCACAAGCTCATCATTTTCTTCAAAGCAGGCATCAATGATTCCCTGAACCATGATATATTCTGTCGCAGTTTCCTGCAAGTCTTCTACAGCTCCCGCAATTTTCACATCGCTTTTTTCTAAGCCAGCTACGGTTTCTGCAGCTTTCGCGTGGTTCTTATCGTTACCTTCTGCTCCGTAAAGCTCCTCATACGGAATTCCGATGACAAACGGCTGCTCCTTTCGAAGCAAGCCTTTCCTTGCCGCAGCCTGCATTCTTTCTGCCAGCCCGGACGCAAAGAACTGCTGAAGCTTTTTTATCGAAATCAGTTTCTTTACATCGCTCCGGAGCCGTCCAAGCATAACCAGCCGTTCAAGCTCTGCTTCAATCTGTTCCTGACTTCGGTATTCCTTCTGAAAATCCATGCATTCCATGATACGGTGATATAACGTGCCCCGTTCACTTCCTGACAGGCCATGAAGCTCTTCCTCCCGTGTCTTTGCAAATTTGGGGATGCATGCTTCCTGCTTTTCCGGAAACAGCTCCTCCTGCACCTCTTCCTCATAAGCAGCCTTCTTAAGCTCCGATACCGAAAGCTTCCGTTTCCCGGAGTAATGAGGATATGGATACCGGAAGCTTTTTCGCTGACCAAGCTCCAAAAACAGTTCCTCATCCTCTGTACAATCTACCGGACGCTGTCTGATTTCTTCCAGACGCTTTAACCGTTCGATACGTTTTGCTTCCTGTGCAAGCACAGCTGCCTCTGTACTCTGCTCCGTGCATTCTCCTGCTTTTACTTCAAGGCAGCCCTGCCGGCAGCAGCTTCCGATGGTTGGGAGCAGAAAATCCAAATAGGAACGCGCAGAGGCTAATTGCGTCAGCCTGACCACCTCTCCGTTTGTGTCTGTCTTACCCACCTTTTCCTCAAAATCTTCTCTCGTCTTTACCGTTGCCGATAAAATCAGCTTTTCCTGTGCTCTTGTAAGCGCTACATAAAGCACACGAAGCTCCTCGGAGAGCATATCTTTTTTCAGGCAATCGGATATTCCCTTTTTGTAAAGCGTCGGTGCTTCCACACGTAACTTCTCGTCCCGATATTTCATACCGATTCCGATTTCCGTATGAAGTACAACCTCTGCATACACATCCCGAAAATTA
The DNA here is from genome assembly GCA_945622055.1 of uncultured Clostridia bacterium. GTDB lineage: Bacteria > Bacillota > Clostridia > Lachnospirales > Lachnospiraceae > SIG307. The sequence continues at coordinate 18,738 of CALZBV010000010.1, read as the reverse complement.
AACTGCCCGGAAAGACCGCAGACAAATACTACCGGTGCCTCCAGTCCTTTACTTTTGTGAATGCTCATCAGCCGTACCGCATCTGCACCGGAAGCCGTCTGCGCCTCTCCGCTGTCAATTTCATAACGAACCAGCCGTTCCACATAACGGATAAAATCGAAAATACCGGAATAGCTTGTCTCCTCAAAGCTCTTTGCCTTTTCAATCAGCATATAAAGATTCTCGGCTCGCCGCTCTCCACCGGCCTTTACCCGGACAAAATCCGGATATGCGGTTTTGGAAAACAATTCCGCTAACAGCTCCGGCACTCCGACATACGCCTTCTTTTCATAAAGCTCCTGATACCAGGAAAAGAACCGGAGCAGTTTTTTCCTTGCAGTTTCCAATACCAAAACCACCGGCTCCTCTTTTTGCTCCGCATCCCCCGTTACGAAAAGAAATTCCTTCACAGCTTCATAAAAGCAGATCTGCGGTTCTCCCTTCTCCCGTTTCGTAATAACACGTACTGCCGCCAGCTCTTCTTCTGTCATGCCGACCATTTCCGAATGAAGAACAGACACAAGCGGGATATCCTGCCGCGGATTGTCAAGAATTCGCAGTGCATTCAACGCGACACAGACCTCCTGGGCCTGAAAATATCCGGTCCGGGTTTCCGCTACCGCCGGAATCGAAAGCTCCGAAAAAACCTCCAAAAACTGCTCCGCACAGCCACTCATTGAACGAAACAGTATCGTAATATCTCCATACCGGATCGGACGCGTTTTTTTCACGGTTTCTCCGGAAGGAAGCGTTTCCTCTCCGTCCGTAACCGGAAATTGTGTTGTAAGAAGCTCTTTAATTCTTCCGCCGACCGTGTATGCCTCACGTGCAACCTTTTCCGGACTTTCTTCCGTATCCTCCTCTGTGGTAAGCTCCGTCAGAATCAGTTCCGTTTTGTTTTCCCCGGTATCCGAAGGATACGCTGCATGACAGTACAGCTTTGCCTCGTCATCATATTCGATTCCTCCAAAGTCCTTTCGCATAATCAGGGAAAATACCGCATTTACATAATCCACTACAGATGCCCTGCTCCGGAAATTACGGCCTAAAACGATTTTTCGGAAGGGACCCTCCTCTCCGTATTCCTCATACTTTTTCATGAAAAGCTCCGGCATTGCCATACGGAACTTATAAATGCTTTGTTTGACATCCCCAACCATAAACCGGTTCGGGCGTCCCTCTTCTTCCCCTGAAATACTCCAGGTCAGAAGGTCCTGAATCCGGTTACTGTCCTGACACTCATCCACCATAATCTCATCAAAGCGCTCCCGGATCTGCTTTGCAGTTTCGGTCGTAACGAAGCCGTCCGGGGTCTCTGAAACCAAAAGACGTACCGCATAATGCTCCAAATCAGAAAAATCCAGAATTGCACGTTCCGCCTTTGCCTTTGCAAAACGGCTCCGGTACTGCCGGCAAAGGGAAAGCAACAGTATCGCAAGCGGCGCCATATCTGCCATATCCTGTGCCATCTGTTCTCTGGTTGCAAAAAAGAAATCCTTCCAGACCCGGTCGATTTCCTTTTTATATTCTGTGCGCAGCTGCTTTACCTTTTCCTTTTGTTCTTCCGTCGTGTCACATTTTTTCGTGGAAAGCTTTGCAAACTTCGGATGCATGGAAAGCATAGCCCTGATGTCCTCATAGCTTTTTGCCTTTGTAAGCTCCGTAAAAAAAGCCACATCGTCCTCCACCGCTTCGCGGTATGACACAGGTCCTCCCGGTGCCACGCAAAGCGCAAGGGCATGTTCCGAAAGAGACCGGCATTCCGCAAACAACCGGAGCATCTGTGCGGTCATGCTTTTCAGGCACGGGTCCTCGTCCGGGATTTCCCGATGCTCGGAAAAATACTGCATCCGCTCTACCGCTTCCTTATAAAAGCTTTCAGGAAATGGCGCACTTTGCGCAAAACGGTCTATTTTTTCTATCGTATCAACCAGAGCGTCATCATTTTTCCCGGTACCGAGGCATTCCGTCAGTCGTAAAAAAAGCTCCTGTTCCTCTTCTTTCTCTCCGCTATAGTATTCCTCTAAAAGTTCCTCCATAACATCTGCACGAAGAAGCGTCAGCTCCCCCTCCTCTGCAATTCGAAACGAAGGGTCCAGATCCAGTTCATAGAAAAACTCCCTAAGAAGACTGAGGCAAAATCCATGAAGGGTTGTAATCGGTGCATTCCGAAGCAATAATGCCTGCTTTTGCAGATGTACATTGTTCTCATGCTCCTTCTCGGAAAGCACCTCGGAAAGACGTTTACCGATACGTTCTTTCATCTGTGCCGCTGCCGCATTCGTAAACGTTACTACGAGCAGGCGGTTGATATCCTGCGGTTTTTTTTCATCCAACAGCTTTTCAATTACCCGCTGCACAAGCACCGCAGTTTTCCCCGAGCCTGCAGCAGCGGAAACAAGCACTGTACTGTTTCTTGCTTCAATGACCTCACGCTGCTTAGGTGTAAAAGATATTGCTCCCATGCTCACACCTCCCTTAGTTTATTCCAGATTTCATCTTTTCCGATCTCCGGCAGATTCCGATATGTAAATTCCGGCAAACGATTGTCAAATCCGCAAATCTGCCGGAAGCTGCAATACTCACACGCAGTCTTTTTCTTTCTACGGTAAGGATTGGCCTTCGCCTCCCCCGCATAAATCTCCTGTGCCTGCCTGTCCAGCTTCCGGTACGCAAACTCAATCATATCCCGAAAGCCCTCTTCATCCGTTGCCATCGTCGCTGCTTTCAAATCTCCGTTTTTATCTGTTTCCGCCGGTACAAGCACCGACTTAACCTCCGGACAAAGTCCCCCGTTTTCCTGATAAAATGCCGTATCCAGCGCGGTAACCGCAGAAGGTGCACGATTGATGATTCCATCCGGACGAAGCTTTTTAAGTACCTCTTCTTCCGAATACTCCTCACGCGGAAGGAACGGGTCTGCCAGCTGAAAATAGAACGCACCTGCTATGTTCATTTTCGTTCCGTGCTCTTTTTCTGCAAGCTGCTCTGCTGCCGCCAGATACACCTCCAACTGCACCTGAAGACCATAATACAGCTCTGTCAGATCAAAGCTCTTTGCCCCGGATTTATAGTCAATCACCCGAAGATACCACTTTCCGTCATTTTCACATACATCGTAGCGGTCAATTTTTCCATGTAGGGAAACATATTTTGAGCTGTGTTCAAAGGAAGCTTCACAGCGCTCCGGCTCAAACAGTCCTCCCTTTATCTGCTGCTGCAGGACAGCTACCGCCTTTAATAATATACGCTTTGCCTTCGTCACAAGGTATTTGTTTCGCTCCGTTCCGGAAAACACCTGATTTTCCACCATGTTAACAGCCTCTGAAAGACTCTCCTCGCAAAGCATCTCCCGGACCTCTTCCGTCAGGGTATGCCAGGAATATCCCTGTTTTCTGACCTTTCCGGTAAAAATCTCCAGTGCTGTGTGGTAAAGATTTCCAAGCTCCGGTGCCGCAATTTTGTACTCAGCGCGTTCCGAAAGCTGCAGACCATATTGAATAAAGTGTGAAAATGCACAGGCAGCGTAACGCTCCATTCTCGTCACACTTCCGTACAGAACCGCACCGTACAGACGCTTTGCAATCTTTTCCGAAAGCTTTCCCGTCGAAGTTCCGACAAATGCCGTCTGAAGCAGACGATGGAGCTGTTCTCCATTTTGAAGAACCTCTCTCCGGTACAATTCCCAAAACTTTGTATCGGTAAGCTGCTCCCCGGCAGCCAGGCGCCGGATACCGTCGATCAGATAGGTATGTCCCTCATCATTTTTTAATAAAGAAAGCAATGAGGCGTTCTCCTGCTCACGAATCTCAAAATCCGTATAAAGCTCCCCTATCTTTTTCACAAACCAGGACGATTGCAGTGCAGCACCATCCGAAGCCAGACGACTGAACGTAAGAATCAGGTTCCTGCGTGGCTTCGTAAGCACGGAGTAAAGATAAAACTGCTCCGTATAGATTGCCTCTTTTCGTCCCGGTGCAAGCTCAACCTTACGCTCCGAAAGCTTCTCACGTTCCACCTCGGAGATGAGCCCCCCTGTTCCGACCGGCGGAGGCGTTACGCCTTCATTGGCACCCGCAAGATAAAGCACGTCAATTTCTCCGAGACGGGTACGCATCAGATCTCCAATGACAACGCTGTCTAAAGAGGACGGGACAAGGCCGATTTTGCACTCACGAAATCCGGTTTCCAGAAGCTCAATGTATTCCCTGAGCGAAACCTCTTCGGTGTCTAAAAGCTCTATAACATGATCAAACAGCTCTATGACGTTTCGGTACACCTGACGGTATTCACCTGCACGCACCATATCCCCCTTTTCAGAAAATGCATCTGCCGCCGTGCCCAGCTTTTCTTCCACACCGCTACGCACCAGAAACTCATACAGCGCTCTTGTTTTTCCACCCGCCGTCGGTTCCTTCAGCAGCTTCTCCGTAACCTCCGAAAGCGTTTCATATACGAGCCTGCGCAGGCGATTTAACTCTGCTAAATCCAGCTTCTCCTTCGTACGGTAGCGATATACCCAGTCCTTTTTCCAAGAGCTTTCTCCGCGTATTCCACAAGCCAGACAATAGTTTTCCAGTGAAGAAATCTCCTTTTCGGAAAAATCCGTCAGGGAACTCTTCAGATAACGGAATACAGAATCAAACGAGTAGTTATTCAGCGCATTCTGAAGCACGGCTCGCAGCAACGAGATACACGGATTATGTAAAATCTTACGCTTTTTATCAAGAAACGCCGGAACTCCCGCTTTGGTAAGCTCCTCAAACAGTATCTCCCCATATCCGTCTATGTCACCGGTAATTACCGCAAACTGACGGTAACGAAGGTGCTCGGTCCGCACTCTTCTTGAAAGATCCGCTGCAATCAGCGCAGCCTCCTCATTGCGGTTTTTCAGGGCATATGCCGTCACCTGATTTTCACAGGAAACCCGCGGCGGCGCCGGATACCGGAACAACCCCTGCTCTAAAGCAGCCAGGGCTTCTGATCCGGAAAATCTCGGAAGTACCGTTCCCTCCGGCAGATACATTGTTTCTGCTTCACAGCCGACTTCCTTAGCAAGCCCCGTAACAATCTGTTTGGTTCGAAGCGTCAGATGAAATAACCCGTGTTCCGCCCCAACCCCTTCCGTTTTTTCAGCCGTCAGTGTCAGGTAACAGTTCTCTGCCTTCTGAAATAATGCTTTTAAAAGGCCATACTGCGAGGGAGTAAAACCGGTATATCCGTCCAAAAAGACCGTACAGCCACAAAGTACCGAGGAATCACCGATGACCTCTGCCAGACGGTCCGAAATCGTTTCTGTCGGAAGATAATTTCCCGCAACCGCGTCTGAAAATCCCTGATACATCCGTGCTATTTCAGACAGCTTACGCGAAAGTACGGCATCTTCTTCACTCTCCGCCATTTGTGCGACCTGCTCCGGCGTAATTCCATACTGGTAAAACTCAGAGATTAAGGACTTCAGCTCATCCAGAAAGCCCGCCTTTTTTATGCCGGAGGCAAACAAACGGAGTTCTCCGGCCATGCGGTTCAGCACACGTTTTAATATCAGGCTTTTTCCGATATCACTAAGGAGCCTGCCTGTCTCCACGCCAAGCTCCTCAAACACACGGTAAGAAAGCCGCATAAAGCTTAATACCTCCACATTCGACATGCTCTTTGTTTCGCTGCGGCCTATGATATCCTGCATCGTCTGCAGGGAAAACTGTTCCGGCACAATCACAAGAACCATGCGGTCTGCGTTTTGCTTTGCCGTTTCCAGTATTTTCCGGTAAAGCCATTCTGTTTTTCCGGACCCTGCCGGTCCGGTCACAAAGGTAACTGCCATTGACATATTCCTCCTTCCCTTAGAATATATTATATCAGATTCTTAATTGAAATGTGGACGTTTGGGAGGATTTTTATGGCAAAAACGAAAATAATTGTACTTAAGCTGAAAAAGCTGCTTCAATATGGAATTCCCGCTTTGCTCGTCCTAATCCTTTTCCTGCTGATGCTTCTTTTTTTCTCCGGCAGCAAAAAGAAAAATAATGGAGCCGATGCATCACCTCTTACCCCGACCCCTTCGGCAGTTTCTTACCGGGCAGGCGTTTACAACTCCCTGATTACCTTAAACGACACCTCTATGAATCTTGAGGTAATTGTAGATACTGACCGCGTAAAAGCCGTTCATCTGACCTATCAGGATGAGGTGGCGGCAGTAATGTATCCTCTTTTTGAGATTGCAGCAACCGATATCGGAAATCAGCTTGCAGCCGGAACCGATATTTCAGAACTTACATTTTCCGACAGCAATCGCTACACACAAATGTATATTACAGAAGAAATCCAGAAAGTTCTCCAAAAAGCCACGCTCGACAATGAATTATCAGACACTCTAACTGAATAATTATACATACAATTATACAGACAAAAAAAGACGCCGTGCGATAAACGCACGGCGCATTCTTTTGTACCTTTAGAGTCTATCCCGGAATGCCGTTTCCTGTCTTTTGACTCCTAGCCAAAGCTAGGTGGGTAACCGCACACAGGCTTTTGCAGTCCACTCATACGGAGGCATTGCAGCCACCTGAAAATATAGGAATCCCGTTTAAAGAAATGTAGGTTCAAAATAACAGGGGTTCTCGAACATCCTAGGATAGGTACTACTATCTTATGTTATTTTCAATGAACTATGTAGTTCTTCTGCTCTTCTCCCGGGTACACAAAGACAGTCCTCTTCAGTTCTTTACGACCTCTTCTGTACGTTTTTATTATACCTCATTCCATCGGAAATTACAAGTTTTTTTTCGGTTCTTTTCGTGGAAAAAATTTCATTCTCTTCTCCAAAAAAAATTTTATTTTACCCCTTTTCTTTTTTCGCTGTTCAGTATATAATAGGGAGAAAAAGAATTTTTATAAGTACATTACAGGAGGACAAAGAAAATGCCAAAGCGAACAGATATTCACAAGGTTCTAATCATCGGCTCCGGCCCGATTATCATTGGACAGGCCTGCGAATTCGATTATTCCGGAACACAGGCATGTAAAGCGCTTCGCAAGCTCGGTTATGAGATTGTACTGGTTAACTCTAATCCCGCTACCATTATGACGGATCCGGAGACAGCTGATATTACTTACATCGAGCCGTTAAATGTTGATCGTCTGGAGCAGATTATTGCAAAGGAGCGTCCGGATGCCCTGCTTCCGAACCTCGGAGGTCAGTCCGGCTTAAATCTTTGTGCAGAACTTGCCAAGGAGGGTATTCTTGACAAATACAATGTAAAAGTAATCGGCGTTCAGGTAGATGCCATTGAGCGTGGTGAAGACCGTATTGAATTCAAGAAGTCCATGAATGCAATCGGCATCGAGATGGCAAGAAGTGAAGTAGCCTACTCCGTTGACGAGGCGCTCGAAATTGCTGATAAGCTCGGTTATCCTGTTGTTCTCCGTCCGGCTTACACCATGGGTGGTGCAGGCGGCGGTCTGGTATATAATAAAGAAGAGTTGAAGACCGTCTGTGCAAGAGGTCTTCAGGCAAGTCTTGTTGGTCAGGTTCTTGTAGAAGAATCTATTCTCGGCTGGGAAGAGCTTGAGCTTGAAATCGTCCGCGATGCAGAAGGCAATATGATTACTGTCTGCTTCATTGAGAACATTGACCCGCTCGGCGTGCATACCGGTGACTCCTTCTGTTCCGCTCCGATGCTTACCATTTCCGAAGAGTGCCAGAAGCGTTTACAGGAGCAGGCTTACCGCATTGTAGATTCCGTTCAGGTTATCGGCGGCACCAACGTACAGTTTGCGCACGACCCGGTAACTGATCGTATTATCGTTATCGAAATCAACCCGAGAACCTCCCGTTCTTCCGCACTTGCTTCCAAGGCAACCGGTTTCCCGATTGCACTTGTATCCGCAATGCTTGCAACCGGACTTACCTTAAAGGATATTCCGTGCGGAAAGTACGGTACCCTCGATCAGTACAAGCCGGATGGTGATTACGTCGTTATTAAGTTCGCCCGTTGGGCATTTGAGAAGTTCAAGGGTGTTGAGGACAAGCTTGGTACCCAGATGCGCGCCGTCGGCGAAGTAATGAGCATCGGTAAAACCTATAAGGAAGCCTTCCAGAAGGCAATCCGCAGCCTTGAAACCGGTCGTTACGGTCTCGGCTATGCCAAGGACTACAACCAAAAGTCCAAGGATGAGCTGTTAAAGATGCTCATCACTCCGTCCAGTGACCGTCATTTCATCATGTATGAGGCGCTCCGTAAGGGTGCTGCCGTTGAGGAGATTTTCAAACTAACCAAGGTAAAGACTTACTTCATTGAACAGATGAAGGAGCTGGTTGAGGAAGAAGAAGCTCTTGCAAGGAATAAGGGCAGCCTTCCGTCAGACGAGGCTCTCATTTCCGCAAAGAAGAACGGTTTCTCCGATAAGTACTTAAGCCAGATTCTTGCGGTTTCCGAGGATGATATCCGCAACCGCCGTATTGAGCTTGGCGTAGAAGAGGCATGGGAGGGTATTCACGTTAGCGGCACTGAGAACAGCGCTTACTACTACTCCACCTACAATGCCCCGGATAAAAACCCGGTTAACTCCGACAGACCGAAGGTAATGATTCTCGGTGGCGGTCCGAACCGAATCGGCCAGGGTATTGAGTTTGATTATTGTTGCGTTCACGCTTCTCTCGCATTAAAGAAGCTCGGTTTTGAGACCATTATCGTCAACTGCAACCCGGAGACCGTTTCCACGGACTACGATACCTCTGACAAGCTCTACTTCGAGCCGTTAACCTTAGAGGATGTTCTCAGTATCTACAAGAAAGAAAAGCCGGTGGGTGTCATCGCACAGTTCGGCGGACAGACGCCTCTGAATCTTGCTTCTGCTCTTGAAAAGAACGGTGTTAAGATTCTTGGTACCTCTCCTGCAGTAATCGACCTCGCTGAGGACCGTGATTTGTTCCGTGCCATGATGGATAAGCTTGGTATTCCGATGCCTGAGTCCGGAATGGCTACTACTGTTGACGAAGCTCTTGCAATTGCAAAGAAAATCGGCTATCCGGTTATGGTTCGTCCGTCCTACGTTCTTGGCGGACGTGGTATGGAGGTTGTTTACGATGACGAAGCAATGGTTGGCTACATGAAGGCTGCTGTTGGCGTTACTCCGGACCGTCCGATTCTGATTGACCGTTTCTTAAATCACGCCCTTGAGTGTGAAGCAGACGCAATCAGCGACGGAACCCATGCTTTCGTACCGGCTGTTATGGAGCACATTGAGCTTGCGGGTGTTCACTCCGGTGACTCTGCTTGTATCATTCCTTCCGTACACATCTCTGAGGAAAACGTTAAGACAATCAAAGAATATACGAAAAAGATTGCAGAGGAAATGCATGTTAAGGGCTTAATGAACATGCAGTATGCTATTGAGAACGGAAAGGTATTTGTTCTTGAGGCTAACCCGCGTGCTTCCCGTACCGTGCCGCTTGTTTCCAAGGTATGTAACATTCGCATGGTCCCGATTGCTACGGATATCATTACCTCCGAGCTTACCGGAAGACCTTCTCCGGTTGCTGACCTTAAGGAACAGGACATTCCGTACTACGGTGTCAAGGAAGCTGTCTTCCCGTTCAATATGTTCCCGGAGGTTGACCCGATTCTGGGACCGGAAATGCGTTCCACCGGTGAGGTTCTCGGTCTTTCCACTTCCTACGGTGAAGCTTTCTACAAAGCACAGGAAGCTACCCAGTCCAAGTTACCGCTTTCCGGTACGGTACTACTCTCTGTAAACCGCAAGGATAAGGCTGAAATTGTTGAGGTTGCCCAGATTTTTGCAAACAATGGCTTTACGCTTGTTGCTACCGGCAACACCTACGAAACCATCAAGGCTGCGGGCATTGAGGTTGAGCTTGTGAAGAAGCTTTCCGAAGGCCGCCCGAATGTTCTGGATATGATTACCAACGGACAGATTGATTTAATCATCAACTCTCCGGCCGGTAAGGACAGTGTAAATGATGACAGCTACTTACGTAAGGCTGCAATCAAGGGCAAGATTCCTTACATGACTACGGTTGCCGCTGCACGTGCTACCGCAAAGGGTATCCAATCCATTAAGAAGCATGGAAACAGCGAAATTAAGTCCATTCAGCAGTTGCACAGCGAAATTAAGACAAAGTAATTCATAAGCCTTACAAAACTTTAAAAGGCACTTTCCCATACGAAAAACGCTGAGACCGTTCCTTTGGTCTCAGCGTTTTCTTTATTGTCTTTACTCTGAATTACCGGTTGCATTGCTCTGTGAACTCATCGTAGCCTTCCGGTACACCCGGCGACAAAACGCAACCTCATCCTCCGTAAAATCATGTTCGGAAAATGCTGCTTCCTTGACAAGCACCATAAACCGATTCTTTTCCTCTTCCGTAAGCAGCTCACATTTTTTCTGAAGCATTTTTTCGTATTCCGCATCAACGAGATACTTCAATTTTCCGCCTCTGCGTCCAACCAGCTTCCGATAAAGTCTGCGGTTATAAATCCTGATTTTCAACCGGTTCCCGACCTTTTTTAGCTTCTGGCGAAGCTTCCTGTCTGCCTCTGATTGCAGCTTCGTCCGTAACCCTCTGACAGCAAGAACGCCACATCCCAGACCTAAAAACAGAAGCGCCAGAGGAAGCTTTCCGCTCTTTGAACTTTGCAGGTCTTTTGTATTTTCTTCTTTCCCGGTCTGCCCCTCAGTTTTTTCTCCGTCTGGACCCTCCGCTCCATTCTGCTCCGGCATCGGAGTCGCCGACGGATTTTCCTGCGGAACCGGTGGCAAAGTCACTGACGGATATTCCTGCGGAACCGGCGTTGGCGTCAGAGTTGCTTTCGGAGACTCCGTTGGCTTCGGCTGCTCTGTCGGCTTAACAATCGCAGAAGTCGGATTTTCCGGTTTTTTTGTTGGAATTGGCGTGCTACTTCCTGCAGGGTCTGTCGTTTTGAAGTACTTCGGCATCGAAACACTGTAACCCTTGGTTACTTCCACCGGAACCCACCCAAATCCATTCAGATAGATTTCCACCCAGGCATGTCGGTTACTGTCCTGAATATCAAAGACAAATCCATCCTTGAGAGAACCCGTCGCATATGAGTCCGTCGCATAACCGCAGGCATACCGCGCCGGGACCCCAAGTGTCCGTAAAATCATTACCGAAGCACTGGCATAATGCATACAATAACCCATGTAGCTTGTTCCAAGAAAGAATTCAATCGCATCACTTCCCTTTGGAAGCTCCGGAAGCTCAAGACTGTATTCCGTGTTATTTCGCATCCATTCCGCCACAAGTAACGCATAATTCAGGCGCATCATATTTTCTTCCGCCAGGGAAGAATACGGAACCAGGCTATACTTCGTCCGGTTTAGCTCCTCTGCAATCCGTTTCACATTCTCCATTCCATTCGGTACTTCCAGATAACGTTCCAGCACATATTGCTCATACCACGGCTCCCATGCCTTCTTCCCGCTACCGGTCTGCGGCTGTTCTGTCATAAGAAGAACCAGCTCCTTTTCAGAAAGCAGCCGTGTGGAAAATGACAATTCTTTTATCTTCTTTGGCTTAACGTAACGGCTGTCTCCCTCTGTGGACAGATTTTTTTCCTCGCTTCTTGAAAAATACGGTAAATATGCATTCTGCAGACCTGACTCTTCATAGTGAAGCTGTCCTTCCGTTAATTTATTCTCTTTTGCAGAAAGAGCAGAGGCTTCTAACAACGCACTGATTCGTTCTTCGCCCAGAACAATCAGCTCCCCGGAAATCGTCTTCGCATCAAAGGAGGCCTTTTGCGCCTCTTTTTCAAACTGACTGACATCCATGCACCACGTTCCATTTCGATACGAATCCGCATAAAACCCGACCAGATAAAGTCTTGGTGACGGTCGTTCCTGTAAAAATACTTTCAGCACGGTTTTATATTCATACTCCGGGGTACTGTTATCCAGCCGGGAAAAATTGAGCTCCGGTGACCCCATACCGCCTTCCTTTTTCGGTTCATCCGTTTTGTTTAATTTCTCTTTTATCCTTTCCGCAAAATCGAATCCTTTCGATTCATACCATTCAGACACCTTCTGAAACACTTCTTCCTTCTGCTCCGTTATCTTCTGCTTTCCGTCAGCAACCTTGTTTTCCGCTGTTTTCCCACCAATTCCACAGACCAGAACAAACAATGCTGCTACACACACAGCAGTCGGAAGCCAGGCACCAATTCCGGTCCCTCGCCCATATCCTCCGCCCCTTCTGCTCTCATCTTCTATCCGAAGCTCCGGTGAAGCTGTTGCAGCGCCCCGGACAATCAGGATGATTGCAGCCGGAAAAAACAACGCCGGACCACTTGGTGCCATTCCGACCAAAAGCTCTGCAACCAAAACACCCCCCGGTACTATTGCAACAAGTAGTCTTTGTTTTGTAAAACATGCCAGCCAGACGAAGAAAAAGCAGAGTACGGAGCCTGCAAAATAAAGCGCTTTCTCAATTGCTTCCTCCTCCACTCCCGGAAAGACAAGTCCCAACTGGTAGTATTCACTCCAGCTGTTTTCATACGCATACAGAATGCCCTGAAGTCCACGCATAATACTCTTCCCGCTTTCCGTTTTCAGAAGCAGAAAAAGAAAAACGAAGCTCCCGGTTAATCCCGTCAAAACAAAAACTACCCATCGTATGCGTTTCCGTTTCCTTTCAAGCTTCACCGGGTCCTTTGTCCTTCTCCCGGACTTTTCCAAAAGAAACGATGCTCCATTCACCAGAAAACATACCAGTATCGTCAGAAAGAACAACCGAACCACAAGGAAAACCAGGTTTATATCCCACTCATATGCACTACAAAGCATCTGTACCGATGAGCTCAGACACAAAAGCGTACAAAGTACCAAAAGCGTGTATTTCCCGATACAAATGCCCAGGCGCTCAGAAAATGACATATGAAGTTGTTCTGAACCGACGGCGCCAAGCCATCGCACCTTACGCTTTCCTTTCATACTTCTCCCCTTTATAACACCAGCTCCAATTGTGCAAGCGACTGCTCCAAATTCTTATCCGACAGCTTTATAAGCATCTCGGACTCCTTCCTAAGCTCAAGCTTCTCCTCAAGTAAAAGCCTCCATACATACGGTTCCAGCCGGTATTTTTCCTGATAACGTTCCAGTAACTGCTCCTTGGGACGTTTCCAGTTAACCCGCATCAGACTCCCAAGTAATTCAAAAAAGCTTTCTTCATCATCCACGCGAACACGTACAATATCCTGCGTGGCATCCTCATACCATACAACGTAATGAGGACATCCGGCATCCATAATGGAAAATGAAATACTTGCCGCTGCCGTAAGAAACGGAAGCACACCAAGGCGTTGCTTTTTGTTTCGCTTTGGGCAGAAGGACAGAAACAAAACGACTGGACAAGCCTTTGGAAGCGAGTTTTCTTTTACCATAAGGTCGTCCTGCTTCGCTGTCAGTTTCCAGTGAATGTTTTGCAGACGGTCTCCCTTCCGATATTCCCTCACCTGAAAAATTTCACTGTTATCATGTCCCGGCACATGCTCATCATAGACGTCTGCCTCTCCGTAAAAATTCCGAACGGAAAGACTCATCCGCACCGGAATATCAAAAAGCTGTGGCAATACCTGAAGCTGTGCGGTACTTTTGGTACGGATTTCACCAAAAAGCAGACCACTGAAATCATATATACGAAGCTTTTTCAATCGCAAAGCATAATTTCCCGCCCCGTCAAAAGTAACCATGCAAACAAAGGAAGTCTCTCCCTTCGGCACCTTTTGAAAAAACATCCACTTCTTTTTCTTTTCCCCGGTACAAAGATTCTCTGTCACAACCAACGCTTTCATACGTTTTACCGAATTCGGACCTTTATTTGAAATCCTCAGTTTTACAAGCGTTTCTTTCCCCGGATCCGAAATTCCTACCGGAATCTCAATCGTACCACGAATGGTTAATCTGCGGATAAGCACCATTGGTACTGCCAGACCGAACAATGCAATTTGTATATACACCAGCAGCATAAATTCTGCATTTTCATAGACCATTGCAAGATAGGCCGTAACTAATGTGCTTATCCCTAACATAATAAAACTACACACGATATTCATCCTTTTTCATATAGGACGCAGGTTGTCTTGTTTTTGCAAGAATCTCCTCCAGTACACCTGCTTCCGTTACACGCGCCACTCTTGCCTTCGTACTTAACACAATACGATGCTTTACCACATCCGGAAAAATCCGGACAATATCCTCTGGTAAAACATAATCCCGTCCCTGTAAAAAAGCCCATGCCTTTGCCATTTTAACAGCCGCAATGGCGCCACGGGGACTCAGTCCCAGGTCAATGTACGCATGCTCTCTGGTGCTTTTTGTTAACAGTGCAATATAGGCGTACAGGGTATCCTCCATTTTCACCTCTTCGACCTGCTTCTTTATCCGGATCAGCTGTTCTCTGCCAAGAATCGGATTTACCAGCTTTTCCGAAAGGGTGCTTTTGCCTTTTAAAATCTCAACCTCATCGGAAATATCCGGATACCCCATGCTCATGCAAATCATAAAACGGTCTAACTGGGATTCCGGCAAAAGCTGTGTTCCCGAGCTGCCCTTCGGATTCTGGGTTGCCATGACTACGAATGGATCCGGTACTCTGCGGCTTTCTCCATCTACCGTAACCATTCCCTCCTCCATAACCTCCAAAAGAGCGGATTGCGTCTTCGGGGAAGTCCGGTTGATTTCATCTGCAAGAAACATATTGCACATAATCGCACCCGGATAATACGTGAATCGTCCGGTCTCCTTTTGATACATATTAAAGCCTAAAATATCCGCCGGCATAACATCCGGAGTAAACTGCATCCGGTGCGTTTCTAAGGACAGTGCTTTGGAAAAAGCCATAACCAGTGTCGTTTTTCCGACTCCCGGCACGTCCTCAATCAAAATATGTCCACCCGCTAAAATCACGGCGAATGCCTTTCGAATACAGTCATCCTTTCCTGTTACCGCCTTTTTGACCTCATTTATCACTTTGTTTACAGTCTCATTCATTCCGGTTTTTCTTCCACACTTTTTGCAGACCAGTTCTCCCGGCAGTAGTCTGCTTCCACACTCCTTACAAAATAACATACAACTCCTCCAGTCACCCACTGTCTTGTCTTTCTTTTATTATAAAGCTTTATGACAAAAAAAGCTACGGAAATTGCTTTTTCCGTAGCCGTTTTTGGTCAAACCGCCCAACTGTCACGCTTTACTCTTCGCCATTCTTGATTGCCTCAGCCATTTCCCTCTGAATTTCTTCGTCATAAGAAACTACAGGAGCAACATCCTTGTTATGTACCTTACGGTCAATGTAGTTTCTGGTAATCTTAACTACAACCGGTGATAATGCAACCACACCAATCAGGTTCGGAATCATCATCAAACCGTTGAATGTATCGGAAATATCCCATGCAATCGAAGAGGTCATCAGCGCGCCACTTACAATAAGGCAAACAAAGAACACTCTGTAAATCTTCACACCAAGGCTGCCAAACAAATACTCCACTGCCTTGCTGCCGTAATGAGACCAGCCAAGCACTGTCGTAAAAGCAAACAAAAGCATTGCAATTGCAATGAACCATTCACCCGGCTTACCAAATACATTTCCAAAGGCCTGCGCAACAAGCGTTGCATCGGAGGTTCCCTCTACCGGGAGACCGGTCTGCAGATTGATAAATCCGGAAGAAAGAACAACAACTGCGGTCATTGTACAAACAACCATGGTATCTGCAAATACCTCAAATACACCCCACATGCCCTGCTTTACCGGCTCTTTTACATTGGAGTTCGAATGAACCATAACAGAGGAACCGAGACCTGCTTCATTTGAGAAAGCACCTCTTTTACATCCCTGTACGGCAACCGTCTTAATCGTAACGCCGACTGCTGCACCTCCGACTGCCTTGATACCGAAAGCGAAACGGAAAATAGAAGCAAATACAGCTCCTATACTGTTAACATGAAACAGGAATACCACCAGGGCTCCAATCACATAAAGAATTGCCATAAAAGGAACGACGCGCTCTGCTACTGCTGCGATACGCTTTAAACCACCGATAATAATCAGTGCACCGACAATCATTAATGCAATACCGATGCCAAGCGCAACTACCGTTGCATCGCCCACTACCTTCGGAGCATTCACCCCGGAAAAGAAAGCGGATTCAATGTTAATGACAATCTTGTTAATCTGACCAAGGTTACCGATACCAAAGGAAGCGAGAATCGCAAAGCAGGCAAACAGTACTGCCAGAATCTTACCAATCGTCTCGTATCCGGTCAGCCTTCCGAGACCGTCCTTTAAGTAATACATCGGTCCTCCGGACCACTCACCCTGCTTGTTCTTACGGCGATAATAAATACCGAGTACGTTCTCGGAGAAGTTCGTCATCATTCCGAAAAATGCCACTACCCACATCCAGAACACAGCACCCGGACCACCGACTACGATTGCAGCCGCAACACCGGCTATGTTACCGGTTCCGATGGTTGCCGCAAGTGCGGTACAAAGCGCCTGAAACTGTGATACAGAACCGTGCTCCTTTTTATTGTGAGCATCCTTTTTGAACATTCCGGCTACCGTTTTCTTCCACCAGAGCTTAATCTGTGTTACCTGAAAGAAGCGTGTCACCACGGTCATAAGTATGCCGGTACCAATCAAAAGCACCAGACCAATCTGCACCCAGACAATCGTATTAATCCTGTCATTGATGGATGCCAAAGTGTCCCAAAAACTATTCATATGTTCCTCCTGTCCTTTTGCCTGAGAGATCAGCAGTACCGTACTGCCTTACACCTTCGGCGTTCATCCTATGAATCTCTCCAGAAATGTATGATTTTCCAACAAAAATATCATACAGGACAAGTCACATTTTGTCAAGCTAAAGTGATAAACAAATGCCCGTAGTAGTAAAGCTCACCGCTGCTTCTTTTAAAAAAGAAGCAGGCAGACAATTCATTTTTAAACTGCCTGCCCCTATATTAAAACAGAAACACCGTTTTTCCCCTGTGAGTGCACCTCGTTAGCAAAGTGCATTTTATAAGAACGGTTTCATCTGCTGCATGAACTCCTCTTCCTCTTTGATAATCCGTTCCGTAAGAGAACGGCTCTCTGCGGAAGCATTTGTAAACTCATTCAGCTTTTTCGCAAGTGATTCGATCCCCATATGACAGCCATCCATCATAATCTTTGCCATCGTGGCATCCTCTTTTTTCATCGCCATCTTAAGCTCCGTTGTAAACCAGGAAAACGCCGTTACACAAGGATTCGGAGACTTTTCCTGTTCTCCGTTTTCATTAAGAAGCTTTGTACTCTCCGCCTCATACTCCTCATGGTGTTTTATGCTCTCACCAATGAGCTTTCGCAATGTCTCCTCCGAAACATATTCCTGCACCTGCTTCATGCTGTTAATCGCCATTTTACAGCCGGAATTGCATTCCTGTAATAATCTGCGTGTATCTTCCTGCATCGTTTTACCTTCTTTCTGTTCCTTTTCTCTTACTATGCCCGGAAATTCCGGTCGTTATTCCTTAAAGAACCGCAATTACCATTCCGGTAATAATCACGGCTGCACAAAACAGCTTATATAAAATCTTCTTTTCCCTGAATAAAAACTTTCCCGCAAGAATCGTTACAATACAACACACCTGCTTTAGCAGAGTCATTATCGTCACCCTGCTGTCCGGAGACTGATTTGCAATGAACAGTGCACGGTCCCCGATAACAAACAAAAGGCTTAAAAGCCAGATCCAGTAATTCTTAAGCGCAGAAACGAAGCGTACCTTTTCACGTGTCATTAAAATATATCCACCGTAAAACAGCACCAGAAACAGCATGTACCAGAACTGAAGCTGGGTTGAAGTCAGCTCTCCCGTCCGCATCAGTGCCTTATCCATCGTTCCGGAAACCCCGTTTAAAAACGCTGAGCAAAGGACAAAAAAGACCAGCTTTACGCTGACTGCTCCGCTCTCTTCCTTCTTTGACGTCTCCTTTTTCCCGGAAAATACCTCTCCGTAACGGCACATGAGCAAACCGGTACAAACCAGAAGCAACCCGATTACCTGACCGGTATGCATTACCTCGCGCAAAAAAAGAACTCCCATCAGCGTTGAAAAAATGACTCTGGAAAGATCCAAAAGTCCGTACAGACTGATCGGAATTTTACGAAGTGCCTTAAATCCCATAATCCATGCAACAAAAATCACAAAGGACTTTATCACAATACAAACCATCAGCTCCGGTGCCACTCCCATTGCCTTTGGTGCGGTCGGGACAACCATCAGAAAGGAAAGAAGTGTGTAAAGAAATAACACCTCAAGCACCGAGTTTTTCTCCATCGACTTCTTCTTTACGATTTCACGGAGCCCTTTAATGACACCATAAAGAAGTACAAGCCAAATCCAAAGCATTGTTTTTCTCCTATCGTAATTGCGAAAGTAAGGCGTTTGCTTACAAAAAGCAAACGCCCTGTTTCATTGATTTATTTATCGAGCTTCTTACCGGTCAGTAATTCATATGCCTGTAAGTATTTGTCAATCGTCTTGTCAACGATTTCCTGCGGAAGCGTCCAGTCATTGCCCGGGTTTGCCTTTAACCAGTCACGCGCAAACTGCTTGTCAAAGGACGGCTGTCCGTGACCCGGCTCGTAACCTTCCTTCGGCCAGAAACGGGAGCTG
>CALZBV010000009.1 GCA_945622055.1 uncultured Clostridia bacterium | reverse complement strand
CTGTTTTTATCGTCTCTATTCTTTTCTGACATTGACTAACGCCTCCCTTTCCTTTTCCAGTTGTGCTGCCATATCCGTCTGCACCGTTGGAAAAAAATGTGCATAATGATACGTGATATCCACCGCCTCATGTCCGACTCTTTCCCCTATTGCCAACGCAGAAAAACCCAAATTGATTAGCAATGAAATGTGCGAGTGCCGTAATCCATGAATTCGTATTCTCTTTACTCCTGCAAGCTTTGCACCTCTGTCCATCTCGTGATGCAGATAACTTTTTGAAATAGTGAAAATTCTGTCACCATCCTTTATTCCATAAAGGCTACTTATAAACTCCTCCATCTCTACAGCAAGAAAATCCGGCATGACAATGGTTCTGTTACTCTTCGGAGTTTTTGGGTCTGTAATCACATCTTTGCCTTCCAGCCTCTGATACGATTTGTTAATCCGGAGTGTTTTCTTTTCAAAATTGAAATCTGCCGGCGTCAGGGCAAGCAGCTCACCTTCGCGAATACCTGTCCAATAAAGCATTTCAAATGCAAAATAGGAAATAGGCTTATCTGCCACGCACTCTAAAAATGTCTGAAATTCATCCTGTGTCCAGAACTCCATTTCCTTATTTTCCTCTTTGCCCATAGTTCCGGCTTTTCGTGCCACATTATCCTTTAGACCATACATATTTACAGCATGATTTAATATGGCACTGAGCTGATTATGAATAGTTTTCAGATAGGTAGGGGAGAATAACTCCCCATTATCCTTTTTCAGCTTCATAATCTCATTTTGCCACTGGATGACATCCGAGGTACGAATATCATCCAGTTTCCGTTTCCCAAAATAAGGCAGAATCTTTGTTTCAATAATGTGCTTCTTGGTCAGGAACGTATTGCGTTTTATTCTTGGTTCTAAATCCGTCAGATAAATATCCACAAAACTTTTGAAGCTCATACTGATACTCTGATCCTCTTTCAGCTTGAAATTCCGCTCCCATTCGAGGGCTTCGCTCTTCTTGGCAAAGCCCCTCTTGGTTTTCTGTTTTCTTGCTCCGGTCAAATCCTTATAATAGGTTCTCACCTCCCACATTTCAGTCTTATTATTCTTGATAACCGCCATCTATCCCACCTCCTTATCCGTAGATAGCCCGTAGATTCGTTTCATAAAATACTGTGTACTGACACGCCCTTTTATTGTCACGAATCCATCCGCCTCAAGTTCTGCATTCAGTCGTCGTATCAGTTTATAGGAATACGATAGTGAAACTCCCAGCATTTCCATTACATCCTGCGCTGTCAAAAATCTCTTGTTCTCCATAAGCTAATGCCTCCTCTCTTTTGTTTTATTATTCAGTTCATTTCTGAACGGTTATGATGTGTATTATCTTAACAGTTCATTTTTGTACTGTCAATACTTTTTATCAAAAAACATTTCACTTTTGTACTGTTAATGATATAATGTACGCGAAGGCAAAAGTGAGCATGGAGTTTTGCCGATTGACATGCGAAACATGAACAAGCGGCAAAGCACCATGAGAACGCGCCCGCGAGCGAGGAAAACCGAAGTTTTTTCGAGTTTTTGCCTTCGCAGAAAACGTATTTAGTATTAATGTACGATGCATGATTTGTACCTCGTGTCCCCGTGCATGCTACAACACTCATTCCACGAATAAGGAGCAGTTAAGATGGGCGAAAAATTCACCAGCCGGGTAGGCTATTTGATTCGAAATTTCAGAATTGCATCTGATATGACGCAAAAGGAATTAGCAGATAAATGTGGATTAAACGAATCCACCATCCGAAACTATGAACTTGGAAACAGATATCCGGATGAAGCGACTTTATTAAATATTGCAAACAATCTGGGGGTCAGCTTTTATGCATTATCTGACCCTGATATTGCAAATATATTCAGTGCACTTCATGTGCTGTTTGACATTGAATGGGCATATGGACTACGACCTACTATGAAAGATGGAGAAGTATACTTCAAATTTGAAGAACGACTTCCAAGTGCTGGTCCCCGTCCACAGGACGACCTTGATAACTTCCGAAAGATGGTTGAGTATTGGGCACGTTTACGAGACAAGCTGGAAGATGATGAAATATCAGAAACAGAATATTACCTCAAAGAGGTGAAGTACCCAATGAACCCAACAGACCCAAATAAAGAATACACTGTTTCGTTGAATCTTGATGATGACGACCAGCTACTTGTTCAGAATATGGACGAAGATGACGATGCAGAAGAAACTGCTGAATTGTTAAAAGACTTGTTTCCGGACTTCTCTTATGTGAAGAGGAAAAGGAAACCGAAGAAAGAATAAATGGAGTGTTGCATTATGAACCTGTTTTGTTTAAATGGATATAATGGAGAAAAATTAGTCTTGAACTCAATGAAGTTATTGGATTTCCTAATAACACAAGCATTGAAGGTGGCTATGATATTATTTGTACATTAATTATCGACTCTGGATGTTATCACATTGAACATGACCGATTATACTCCGCCACAGGTGCTCTTTATCGTTTTTCTAAGGAACTGCACACTTGTTATTCTAACCTTTTTGGTTCTGCGGAATACCATTTATTGTACGAAAGTGACCTGACCTTTAAAGTTGAAATGACAAGTGGTGGACACGCCATTGTAACCGGAGCCTTCCAAGAACGTCCAGACAAACACAATATACTGCAATTTGAATTTGATACTGATCAATCTTGCTTGTTGAGTGTTATTCAAGATATTGAAGGTTTAAAATTGAAATATGGCGATATGGAAGGATTGTGCAACAAATAGAAAGGCGAAATTATATGCTTAATATAGATGCAAAAGGAATATTAACAAATACCGGCAGAATAACTCCTATTTTCCCCAGTATTCGTCCTACTACAATAATTAAAGATGACTATTGGACAAGTTGTGTCCTTAATTTTGATAATCCAATTTCATTGGACGAATCTATACAAGCTTCCATCACTTTTGTTTCTCCAAAATATTATGCAAATTCATTATGGCTCAACAAGTGTTTGAATATATATGAAGGGGCAAGAGTAATAGGCACTTTCACAGTAACTGAAATAACAAATCCTATC
Organism: uncultured Clostridia bacterium; assembly: GCA_945622055.1. Taxonomy (GTDB): domain Bacteria; phylum Bacillota; class Clostridia; order Lachnospirales; family Lachnospiraceae; genus SIG307. The sequence goes on along the minus strand of CALZBV010000009.1, from coordinate 21,157 downwards.
CTTGATGCCAATGCTGAAAAGTGGATATTCATTGATGGACGTGATATCCATACACTTAACGACTTTTTTGACCAAATTGAACAGAAATTGATATATAAAACTGATTTCAAGATAGGTCATAATCTAAATGCTTTTAATGACTTGCTTTGGGGTGGATTTGGTATTCACGAATACGAAGAACCTCTTCATATTGTTTGGATTTATGCTGAGAAAAGCAGACAAGCATTAGGCGATAAATATTTCAATAAGATTATATCCATTATAGAGAACCACGAAAGCAACAACAAATATTTAGAACTATATGATGAGCACGCGTTTTAAATGTTATCCGGAGGACTTATGATTTTAGAAAATAATAACTGCATTATTAAAATTAACATAGACGAAACTTTTACCGTCGATTCAACCGACAATCGTTACTACGATATCATTCACAATCCTTGTCAATATAAGCATAATGACTTTGCAAAAACGCTAGCTATACATATAGACCTTTTTTCAAAAGAATACAGTATTGCACTTGTGGGCTCATTCTATACATATGATTTCGATTGTGCCGTCCTTGAAAATGATACACTTACAGTTTTACAAAATGATACCATAACTATAATCAATATCTTTGACGGCTCTATAACAAAACATATTAAGTTTGATTGCTTTGGCTGTAACTATGGAATATATAAAGTTAAAAAGGGATACATCATCTATGGAGAAATCGAAATTACGATGCTGGACTTTGACTTTGTCAAAAAGTGGTCCTTTTCTGGAAAAGATATTTTTGTTTCATTAACAAACAAGAAGCCATTTGAATTACGGGACAACTCCATATGCTTATATGACTTTGAAGATAATTACTACGAGATAGATTATGATGGCAAGATAATAAACTAAAGATGGGAGAGATATAATGTTAAATTCACTTAAACTCATTAAAAACTACGATAAAACAACACACATTTCACGCATTCCAGCTAAAACTAACATATTAGAAAACCTCGAATATATATATGAACCAAATTGGGATATTAACCCAGACTCAGCACCTTATGAAATAGTGACACAATTAATGGATTGTTATTATTGCCTTCCCGAAAGGCCTGATCTCGCAGCATTGTTTTGTTGGCAAGCAATAAACAATTCCTATAACCAGTATTTATTAGCCGACCCTTCAACACAACGTCTTCAAGACACAAAAGGTATAATTGAACTGATATCTCATATTCATGGCAATGCCACTAAATATCTCCCATACTTAATGCCATACTATATGAATATTACTGACAAAACCTACAGATATGTGGCATCTTATATCCTTAAAGGATACGCTATCGACCAATCAGGCTTTTCAGAAAAATATTTAAGTAGTTCCTATGTGACTTTTAAAAAGAAATTCCCTACAATATTTCAAATAATAGCTAATTCCTATGGTTATGCATATCATTCCATAACATCGGCTGCTCTTATTGGAAATAGGGTATTATTAAATATAAATGATTCTGACAAAAGCAGAAAAATAATCCACAGTTTTTCATTAAAACTGAGAGAACTTATCGAAAATGGAACTACCGAAATAGATGAAAAGTATCCTACGTCAACACGACAAACTATAAATTTTTCAGATGAGGACAAAATTACTTTTGTGCTATTTAGCATACTATATGCATCTCGATGCAATAATTTTCATGGCAATGTTGCTTCAAGACTAAATAGTATATACGCAAATCAAGAATCCTTCGCAATGTATACCAACATTTTTCTACTCGAATACATAACTTTGGCGATTTCATTAAATGAACAAAATATATTATCCGATAGTTCTCTAGCAAAACTTAAAGCAAATGAAAGCTTAATAATAACATAAAAATTATTGTCATTTGATTGTCACTCAACAAAAAACGAGCCAAGAAACGCCGTAAATTCAGCATTTCTTGGCTCATGTACATTACTCAAACTCGGCAAGTCGTCGCTTTATCTTAAACTATTTTGTTTAAGTTTTATTCAAAATCTGCCGATATTTTACTTCATTTGCACATTTTATTTTGGCTTACTGATTTTCTGTTGCCAAAGTGTTGCCATGAAGATATTATAGCACAACCGGTAATTAAATCAATCGGCATTTCAGTAAAATAAAGGCACCGTAGAACTGAAATTTGTCAGATTAATTGATTCCATCTCTCAACAATAATATTGCTATTGCTTTCAAGATCGTCTTTACCGTCCAATTCAATTTTCATACAAGACATATTGTTCAACCATTCTCTCTGCTCGTTAAGATTCGGAGAACCATTTTTTTCGTACCGTCGATTGTCATCTAAAAAACGCAAATGACTCTCATACAAGTCTCCACCCTCAAGGACTCTTTCACCAAAGCGTTCAACTGCACGTTCATGCACTCTCTGTATACGCACAGCAGGCTCAGCATAGAGAAAAACCATCATATCGAACTTGTCATCAAATGCATAATGGAAAGAACTCATTGAGCCTGCCATTACAAAGTGTTCATAAGGTAATATATCTTTGCTTAATCTATTTATCTTCTCTTCACGACTGTACATTACAGTGTACGGTTCTTCGGTATCTCTTCTCCAAATGTAATCATCTACATCAAAATAAGGATATCCCAATTTATCAGCCACCATTTTTCCTAATGATGTTTTTCCGCTTCCAGATGGACCAATAATCATGATTCCCTTTGACATATAATATTCTCCTCCTAACGACAAATTTCAAATTTACGCTTGTATTTCTCTAACTTCCCAATATCTTCGTTTTTCTCACCCATCAACATCTATGCAATTTTCACTTTTGAATGCTATTGCTCAATTACTGTCTTAACAAGCTGCCAAGCAATGCTTCCCTCTCTTAACAATGACAATGCGCTATCATACTTGACCCATTCAACAGAATCTACTTCTCCGGATAATTTAAAATCCTGTTTTTTTACAGTTGCCTTATATCCTAACATCAACATTTCTTTTTTATCATATGGATAGCTGCTAATAAACTCCAATGACTCAACATCTTGACCAATTTCTTCTTTAACTTCACGAATCACCGTTTCTTCTGCTGATTCTCCTATTTTCATAATTCCGGCAACACACACATACTTTGTTGTTGAAACATAACTTTGACGCAACAATGCAACCTCGTCATATTCATTTACAACAGCTGTAATTATACTGGTGGTAAACATATCCCATAAAGGAATACTACATTTTTCACAATAAGGAATCATTCCTTCATCACCAATTTCTTTGCTAATAAGCTTTGTACCGCAATATGGACAATATGTAAAATGCATACTTCATTACCTCCACAATTCAAGTTTGCATTCTTGTCGAACACACCAATTATATCATGATATATACAATTTTTCCACCGAATAATAACTTGTAATCAATACAAAAGCGGAGCAGTTTCCTAATCCACTTTCTGCAATTACCTTGCTCCTCTATCACTCTTCTTTTGATGTGAATTGCTTCTGTGCTGTTCCTCTTCTTTTGCTCGCTTTTGCATCTGTTGTAGCTTTGCCCTAAAGCTATCATCCACCTTATTTCCGGTCTGCTGTTCCCACTTTGCAACTGCAGACTTATAATCGTTATACTCTGCTTTGGAAGCCTTGTATTCGGTCAGAAACTCTTTCACATTCTTATAGCCATAACCCTGCACAATACTTGGCAGATACCGCTTCATATTCTCTATCTGCGTCTGTAACTGCTCTATCTGTTCCTGCAACTCTTTACGCTGCTTTCCTTTGAAAATACCCTTCGCATTTGCAAGTTCTTTCTCCAGACTGTCAAGCTGTTGCTCCCTCTCATAAATGGCTTCGTTCTGTTTCTCCAGCTTATGATAAATGTCTGTAAGTCTGTGAAATTTGGATGCAAGCACCGACTTGACCGGCATTTCCGGTACTGCTACTTTTGTAGGTTCTTCACTACCTTTTACCTTAAATACCTCCCGATAATCCTTCCGTTCCGGCTTTGCTTCCGTGACAGTATCCGCAACCTTGTCCACTTCTGCTTTCGCATTTTTCATAATCCGGTTAATCAGAAGTTCCAATGCATAAATAGCAGTGATTATGATTCTTTTAAACAATGCCGGATTTCTCCCTGATTGTTTGATGGAAGCCTTTGCATTCTGTCCAATTTCGCTCTGTTTCACTTCCATTATCTGCTCTTCCGGCACACCGCTGATTAACGCCCTATCCACAGTCTGATTCCACATGGTACGATACTGATTATCCGTGCGTATCTGCTCCGCTTTCGGATTATTCTTTCCAACCTTTTTCGTAGGCAGATACACACCATTTCTGTCAAAAACTTTGAGCTTTTGCTTGTCATTTTTTACATAAATATTGATAAGGTCAGTATAGGAGCGTTTCACTTCATCAAGGAAGCTGTCGCTCTTAAACCGGCTATCCTTGATGGTAAAAATATTTCGCTCATACACTTCGCCCTTGGGAATGATTTTACAGCCACTCCGAAGCTGTCCGGATTCATCCAGTATCTCTTTTTTGGTGCGTACATGCTTTCCGTTTTCATCGTAAAACATATTTCTGGTGGCAATCTTCTCCACAGGCTCATCAAGCAGTTTCCGCTCCGAAAAGATAAGATGGATATGATAATTGGTCTTGCGTTTGTTATGGTGCAAAGCAGCGATACACTCCACACCATAATTCTGCTTAAAGTGTTCTGTAAAAAGTTTCAGCAGTTTGTCCGGTTCATAATCCACGAAACTTTCCGGCAAAGCAATGATAAGTTCCCTGGCTTCAATACACTTGCCATCCGTTCCGCTTTTCTTAAATTCCTCCTGATTGCACTTGGCAAGTTCCATCCAAAATTTGCGGTCAGTTGTTTCATAAACTGCGTACAGATTTTCCTGCCTTGCTTTGCTCGATATATAACTGATTCTGCCTTTCAGATTTGTCAGTTTTGACATCTGTATAAATGAATTTCTTACAATAGGCACTGCCCCCTTTTCTTTGAAGAATGATAGCTGTTTTTGCTATCGTGAGTGGACACTTAGGTGTCCGTTTACGAACCCATTGCCGTATCCGGCACAACCACAAATGCGTCAGCATTTGTAAGGACAGCCACGCTGTCCTTTGCCCCCTGCAAGGGCGAAATACACAGAGCATAAAACGAAGTTTTGTGCGATGGGTGTATTTCGCTCTCAAACGCCGAGGGCTTGTGAGTGTAGTCCACTTTGGGCATCACACCCTACCTTGACTTTCTCCTTGATTACCATATACAGGAGCGTGCCACGCTCCCGTTATACACGCCGAAGAAAAAAATTTACCATCGGAAGCTCCGGTGCATTCCCACCTTTTCCAGATACTCCTGCCTTGCCTTTTCTCTTTCTTCCTCAGTTGGTGCAGTCTTGTATTTTGTATAAAGTTCCCTCTTTACCATTGCTTCAAATTTCTCCTGCAAACCTTTCTTTATCTCTGGTAAAACATCATCCATTTCCAACAGATGATATTTCACAAGTGCAAAGAATAACTCCTCGGAAATCTGTATGTTTTTCAATCCATCAATCCATCCTTTCTCTCATCATCCGTGACGGTCGTGACGATAGTGACGATATTTTCTATACCGTACCCGATACCTAAAATACCGTCACAACCGTCACATATCGTCACGCTTACCCTTTTATAAACTCCAGCTTTATCATTCGTCCGCTATGCTCTCTGTTGCTTGCATAGCGGATGCCATAATTCACAAACAACTGCTCTGCTCCAATGTTCAATTTCCTTGTAAGTACATTCGGTTGCATATCCAAATCCGGCAGAAGCTGTAACAATTCCGAAGCTGTTCCGCTCCACAATGGCTGTTCCTCTGATACCACTTTTGCAACGGCTTCCAGAACAGGGTCAGCCGGCTCTTTCCAAAGTTCTGTTTCTGCCTTTGTCAGCTTCCACACACATTGCTCTCTGTCAAAATCTAAGAGCAATCGTTGGTCTTGCTGGTCACGCCCTGCCACCTCCAATACAGCCTTGTTATCCGTTCTCTTTTCCTTCTGCATAACAAATGCTCCGTCCGCAGCTCCTAATAATCCATTTGTACCGGAAATCATATCGAAGCTGTCAGAGGACTCCATCTTTCTTGTATGGTGTACTACCAACAGACAGATACCATGTTCATCACTAAAGGCTTTCAGTTTGGTTACAATCTCATAGTCACTTGCATAGCTGAATTTATCTCCACCAACTTCCCTTACCTTCTGCAAGGTATCAATGATAATCAGCCTTGCGTCCGTATGCTCTTTTACAAACTGCTTTAACTGTTCTTCCAATCCCTCATTTAAGTTTTTGGACTGTGTGGCGAAGTAGAAATTTTCACTGCTTTCCATACCGAACATCCTCGATAAACGCTTCTGCAACCTTGCATAATCATCTTCAAGTGCCAGATACAAAACCGTACCCTTTCGCACCGGATAATCCCACAAATCCATTCCCATGCTTACATGGTAGCCAAGCTGTGCCATAAAGAAGGATTTTCCTACTTTGGGTGCACCTACAAAGAGATAAGTACCTGCATATATCAGACCGTCCACAATCGGGATTTTGGGTGGGTAAACCGTATCATAAAGCTCCGTCATGGATACGGTCTGTAATTCGTCCTTATTCTGCATTTTTTCTGACTCCACCGGACAACTTTCCGTGGCTTGCAGATTGCCCTGCACGGGCAAATCTGCTATAATTTCCTTGTGTTTATTACATAGTGGCTGCTTCCCATCTGCGCCAACAGATGATACCGGAGCAGTCGCTTTTTTCATATCTGTCATTCACATTCTCCTTTCAGTCCGTTCATAATCTCCGCTATCAGTTGTATGGTGTAGAGCAATTCATCATTTGCTTCACTGCAACGCTCCAAACGCTTCAACTCCTCATAAATATCTGCCATCTGATTGCGTAATGCCTTATATACCTTCGGATTGCCCTGTACCACCACATCCCGGCATTGCAACCGTCTGATAATATAGTCCTGCTTCGTAAGACCGGATAAAGCCACTTGGTCATCAATCAGCTTCGCTTCTTCCTCGGATACCCGAAACGCTACGGTCTTATTTCTCCATCTGCCCTTACAATCTAAGCTCTTGTCCATGCTTCGTCTCCTTCCATTCTTTCCACATCCAGTTTATTTGCCATTTCCGTCTGCTTGGTAGGGAATAAATGTGCGTACCGGTAAGTAATATCAATACTTTCATGCCCTACCCTTTCCGCAATCGCAAGAGCGGAAAATCCCATCTCAATCAGTAATGAGATTGCACTGTGCCTTAAATCGTGAATACGGATACGCTTCACTCCAGCAAGCTTCGCACCTCTGTCCATCTCATGGTGCAGATAATGCTTGGTTATTGGGAACAGCCTGTCATTCTCATTAACCTCATACAGCATACCGATATACTCCTGCATTTCCTCACATAAGAACCTTGGCATTTTGATAACACGGTTGCTTTTCTTGGTTTTCGGTGTGGTAATCACATCCCTGCCATTTAATCTCTGATAGGATTTGTTAATGGTAAGTGTCTGCTTCTCAAAATCAAAATCCTTTGGTGTCAGGGCAAGCAGTTCACCCATACGGATACCGCACCAGTAAAGCATTTCAAAGGCATAATAGGAAAGTGGTTTATCCATCATCACATCTGCAAATTTCAGATATTCCTCTTTCGTCCAAAACAGCATTTCCTTGTGTTCCTCACTCCCCATAGAACCTGCTTTCTGTGCCGGATTGCTCGGCAAATGGTAGTATCTTATAGCGTGATTGAAAATGGCACTTAACTGTGCATGGATGGTTTTAAGGTAAGTCGGGGAATACACTTCCCCATTTTCTCCCTTATAGGCAAGAAGCTCATTCTGCCACGCAATCACATCCTTTGGCTCAATCTCCGCAATCTTACGCTCCCCGAAATAAGGAAGTATCTTGGTACGGATAATATGACTTTTGGACTCCCATGTGTTTTCCTTTACCCTCTTTTTCTTATCTTCCTCGTAAATCTCAAAGAAGCTGGCAAAGGTCATGTCCAGCTTGGACTCGCTCTTTAACATGACCTCATGCTCCCATGCAACCGCTTCACGCTTGGTTGCAAATCCTCGTTTCTGTGTCTGCTTCCGCTCACCCTTATAATTGGTGTAGCGGTAAATAACACGCCATTTGTCTCCGTCTTTATATACAGCCATAATTTTTTCTCCTTTCTGTCAATACTCCGAAGAATGCTGTTTCAGCATTCTTCTACACAAAACATAGATTTTGTTAGGCGATGTTCTGTATCGCCTTAGAAAATCTTTTTGTGTTATTCGCTGTAACATAACTTCTTACGGAAGAAGCTGGTATTTACTCTTCCGGTAACAGTCAGATAACCAAGTTTCTGCATTTCCGCATTCAGCTCTCTGACAACCTTATATGCATAGGACTTAGAAACATTAAGCTCCTGTGCCACTTCGTCAACGGTCATAAAGTTTTTGTTCTCCATGTGGTTTCCCCCTTTCTGATTTTGTTGATTAACTCTTTTTGTTTAAGTCTGTGCTTTGTATAATACTAAACATTTTAAGTTAAGTCAAGTGCTTTCTCGAAAAATCTTAAACATTTTTATTTAAGTTCTTCTTGCTATCCTCATTGACTCATGCTATACTCTACTTAAACAGATTTGTTTATCTGACCGCTTTATACAGATAAATGGCAACAATATGATAGGAGGCATTACAATGGCAATCGGGCAAAGAATACGATTTTTCCGTAATAGAAAGGGCATGACACAGAAATATCTTGGCGAAATCCTTGGTTTCGTTGGTAAAACCTCTGATGTCCGCATGGCACAGTATGAGTCAGAAGCAAGAGTACCGAAGCAGGAGCTTGTAAAGAACATGGCTCATTTCCTTGATGTCAGCACTCATGCACTTACCGTGCCGGATATTGATACCTACATTGGTCTTATGCACACCTTTTTTGCATTGGAAGATATGTATGGATTGAAAATTGATGAAGTGGATGGGGAAGTTGTTTTACGCCTTAATAAATCCGACTACTCCACCTATACCTCTATGGATAAGATGCTTCGTGCATGGCTCGCTGAAGCCAAGAAACTGGAGAGTGGCGAGAGCACCAAAGAGCAGTATGATGACTGGCGTTACAAATATCCGGAACTGGATACCCACCAGAACTGGGCTAAGGTTTATCCACAGGAGCTTTTTGATTTTATAGACGAATGTGCCAAAGAAGCAGAAAAAGAAGAAAAGAAAGAAGCGAAACGCAAAAAGAAAAAATAGACATCAAAAAACCTTACCAATTTTCAGTTGTCATTTCTGAAAATCAGTAAGGTTTTCTTATGCTCATAAAGTAATCTTATTCATTGAATAAGGAAAATCTGTTGCCAAAGTGTTGCCAGCGCTTAAACAAATTTGTTTGGAAACCGCATAAATACTGGACTTTTTTGACCCTGCTCCTTATTCAAACTCAATCGTAGCCGGTGGCTTTCCGGTGCAGTCATACAGCACCCTGTTGACCCCCTTCACCTCATTGACAATACGGCTCGTTACCTTGCCGAGGACTTCCCACGGGAGTTCGGCAGACTCAGCAGTCATGAAGTCGGAGGTCTGTACGGCGCGAAGCGCGATGGCGTAATCGTAGGTACGCTCGTCCCCCATACAGCCAACGGAACGCATGTTGGTAAGGGCGGCAAAGTATTGGCCGAGTCCCTTATCAACGCCTGCATTTGCAATCTCCTCACGATAGATTGCATCCGCGTCCTGAACGATGCGAACCTTGTCTGCAGTAACCTCACCGACAATACGAACGCCAAGTCCAGGGCCAGGGAACGGCTGGCGATATACTAACTTTTCCGGAATACCAAGCTCCAGGCCGGCCTTGCGCACCTCGTCCTTAAACAGCATACGAAGCGGTTCCACGATTTCCTTGAAATCAACACAGTCCGGAAGTCCTCCGACATTGTGGTGGGATTTGATGACTGCAGATTTGCCAAGACCGGACTCAATCACATCCGGGTAAATCGTTCCCTGGACGAGGAAATCAACTGCACCGATTTTCTTTGCCTCTTCTTCAAATACACGGATGAATTCCTCACCGATAATCTTTCTTTTTGCCTCCGGCTCTTCCACACCCTTTAACTTCCCATAGAAGCGCTCCTGCGCGTTCACGCGGATGAAATTCAGGTCATAGGAGCCATTCGGTCCGAAAATCTGCTCAACCTCATCACCTTCATTTTTACGGAGAAGACCATGATCAACGAATACACAGGTCAGCTGCTTTCCAACTGCCTTGGAAAGTAATACCGCTGCCACAGAGGAATCAACACCGCCGGAAAGTGCACAAAGCACCTTACCATTTCCAATCTTTTCACGCAGCTCAAGAATCTTGGATTCCACAAAGGAATCCATCTTCCAGGAACCACTGCAGCCACATACGCCAAGTACAAATGCGGAAAGCATCTTCATCCCCTCCTGCGTATGCATAACCTCCGGATGGAACTGTACTGCATACAGCCCCTGCTCCGGCTTTTCCATTGCTGCAACCGGGCAAACCGGCGTGCATCCGGTTATCGCAAAGCCCTCCGGTGCTCTCTCAATATAGTCGGTATGGCTCATCCAGCAAATCGTCTGCCGGGACACATTCTGAAATAATGCAGAGGCAGTATCTACTGTAACCTCCGTCTTTCCGTACTCACTCACCGGAGCTGTTGCAACCGAACCGCCAAGAAGATATGACATCAGCTGTGCGCCATAGCAGATGCCGAGAACCGGGATTCCAAGCTCCAAAAGCTCCTTTGAGCATCTTGGGGAGTCCTCGCCGTAAACGCTGTTCGGACCACCGGTAAAGATAATGCCCTTCGGATTTAACTGCTTAATCTCTTCCACCGGCATGGTATACTGTCTGACTTCACAATAAACATTACATTCTCTGACGCGTCTGGCAATCAGCTGATTATACTGTCCGCCAAAGTCCAGCACTAAAATCATTTCTTCCTGCATTGCTGCTTCCTCCGATTTTTTGATTTTTCAATTTTACATCATTTTTTTCCGTTTTTCAAGTTTTTTGTCAAAAAAACTACTTTCTTTTTCTTCCAAAGTCCTATATTTCACAGTGTTTTAGCGAAGTCCTGTCAGCCGTTTTGAAGTTCATCCAGATTCTTTTCATACGCCGGAAGAAATTCCCTCAGAAAGCATTCTGCCTCCGGAAGCTCCATCAAAGAAATTGCCTTTTCTATAGCAATGCGGGCACTGTCAAATTCACGGTTTCCGGTCTTCTGCTCCTCAATGCACTTGATAAGCGCAGAAAACTTGTCCGCTGCTTTTACAAGACGCCATAGATAGGATTCCTCTTCCCCTTCTCCCATAAAATAGATTGGGAGAAATTCCTCTCTCAAGTCCTCCGGCAGCATCGAAATCAGACGCCTCGCCGCACTGTCCTCAATTCCATGGAAAATGCGCTGAATATCCTCATTCAGATACTTAATCGGTGTTGGCATGTCTCCCGTAATAATCTCGGTCGTGTCATGATACATTCCTACCAAAGCGGCATGCTCTGCGTTCAGGTGCTTTCCGAACCGTTTGTTTCCAATCACACAAAGCATATGTGCTATCATGGCAACCTCAAGAGAATGTTCACATATATTTTCCGTAACGGAATTCCGCATCAACGCCCAACGGTCAATATATTTCATGCGTGACATCATTGCACAAAAGCTGCTTTCGTTCTTTTTCATACTTTTTCCTTTCTGTCTTCAACATTTTTCATTCACCGGACGAACCTGGGAACGCCAATGAAGCCTTATCCAAGCATTACATCCAAAACCATCATAACTAAAAAACCAACTGCAAAGCCAACCGTTCCAAAGTCCGAACAGCCACCGTTCACGCTTTCCGGAACCAGCTCCTCCACAACCACATAAATCATTGCACCTGCAGCAAATGCAAGCAGAAACGGAAGCACCGGAACAATCAGTCCCGAAAGCAGTACTGTAACAAGCGCCGCCACCGGCTCAACAATTCCGGAAAGCATCCCGCACAGAAACGCTTTTTTTCTGCTGCCACCTGCACTTCTCATAGGCAAAGAGATAATAGCACCCTCCGGAAAATTCTGAATTGCGATTCCTACAGCAAGCACAAAGGCATCTGCCAACGCAATTCCACCCTCGCCCGCAAGGGCGGTGGCAAATACAACTCCGACTGCCATTCCCTCCGGAACGTTATGCAATGTTACCGCGAGGGTAAGCATCGAAAGCCTTCCCAGCCTGCTTTTGGGCCCCTCCGGCCGATTTTCCGTAAAATGCAGATGCGGAATCAAATGGTCCAAAAGCAACAAAAACAGAATTCCAAAGGAAAATCCGGCCGCTGCAGGAAGGAACTTTGGAAGAGTTCCATTCTCTGACAATTCAATTGCCGGAAGAAGCAGAGACCAGACAGAGGCAGCAACCATCACTCCTGCTGCGAAGCCAAGCAATGCTCTCTGTATTTTTCCATTTTGTTCTCCCAGGCTATTCCGTTTCTTTCCGGATAAAATAACACAGGCGGCTCCCAGGGTTGTTCCCCAAAAGGGAATCAAAATTCCAATGATTACTTTTAGCATACACACGATACTCACACTATTTCTTCTTCGTAACTATTGTATGCTGTTTTTCTTCCTTTTTACCTTGTCCTTTCGGAACAAAAAATCCTGTACCGCGATTTAGGAACTGGTGCCCACACACTCTCCTAAAACGTAAAAAACTCCGCCAACCACGTTAGCGAAGTTTTCTGAAACAGGGGCAGTAGGATTCGAACCCACGACCTGCGGTTTTGGAGACCGATATTCTACCAGCTGAACTATACCCCTAAGCAATTTTCATTGCCCTACCATCTTACCCTTTTTTCATTCAAATGTCAAGTATTTTTTTATACATTTTGTACAATACGTGGAAATACATGAAAACAATGAAAAATCCGTGCTTTCCCTGAATTATTCTGCACCAAGATAAGCGTTAATCTTTGCTTCCAGCTCGTCTGCGTCAATGCCATGCACCATGCATGCCATTTCAAGACTCTCACCCTGAGCGGATGGACATCCGATGCAATGCATACCCGACTCAAGAAGAAGCGGAACAATACCCTCATCTACGCGAATTAATTCTGCAATCGTCATCTCTTTATTTATCGTCATTGTTATTCTCCTTTCCGGTTTCTTTTTCTTTGCAATCTAAAGTATACACAATTCGCCCGGATTCGTCAAGAGAAACCCGTGAACAGACACTTTTGATAGCGCTTTACTTTACGTCCTTAAAAAAGCATTTCAGGACTGCCGTGAAGCCTTCTCTATACCTCTTCGTCCACTGCAGCTCCCTTTAAATCCTCCAGGCTGACCTTCATCTGCTTTGCTACACTGCGCAGCTCCGCCTGAACCTCCTCATTTACATTCTGCACACGAATCATGTGACGCATACTCATATTCAAAAGTTCGTCAGCAGAATCCTCTCCGTCCGATTCCTTTTCCTTTCGTTCTGATTTCTGCTCCTCAAGCTTTTCCTCAAGCTCCTTCTTTTTCTCCTTTGTTTCCTCTGCCTTTGCAATCTTTTCATCAAACTCGGCATCCAGCTGTTCCCTGCTTTCCTCAAAGAGCATACCTATAATCTCTTTTCCTTCCTTATCGAGCAACTTCTCAGCTTTATCCGACGCATCCACCATCGGCGCTGATTTTCTGGCTTCCTTGCGAATTGCACTCACTGCCTCCTCAGATGCATCTACAATCCCCTTCTGGCTGTCCCGCTTTTTCGTCCAGAAGTCCTCTGCCTCCCTAAGCTCCTTCTCGGAAGCCTTTCGTTCCTCTGCTGAAATCATCTCATCTTCATCAAGCTCTTTTCTGCGTTCCTTTACCTTCATCAATTCCTCTTGACAGGACATCATTTCCTTTTTTGCCTCATCTGACCCTGCGTTGATTTCATCAATGCTGTTCTCCGTATCAAGCTCAGAACAAAATGCCCCCCGTATAATCTCCAGTGCACGTGATTTTGCCGCTGCTCTTCGTTTTTCAATTGGATTATTCTGTAAATTCTTCTGAAGATTACCCACAAATAGTCTTCCGTTTTTCCGGTTCTTTTCCTCAGTTTGCTTCTGTTTCTTTGTGCCTGAAAGCATCCTCGTTTCCCCGGCACCTGCGCTTACATTTGAACGCATTCCTTTCAGCACATCCTGGGATTTTGTATCCGGCTGTATTCTCATGTGTATCCCCTCCTGTATTGACAACTGCATCTTATCTCTTTTATCGGTCAAACAGCTTCCTTTCTTCACCTTTCACACGAAATATGTCCTTCCATTTTATTTCTTTATCTTCCATCACGGGAAACAGATTTCCAAAAGCTGGTAATAAATTTAAGTCGCATAAGGAGACCTCGTGCTTTGTACGACAAACTTCAAAAAAACGGTACTTGTATTATTTGATGTTTTATATTACAATATGCTTAGAAAAATAAAAAGGAGGATATTACAATGGCATATAAGATTTCTGATCAGTGCATCAGCTGTGGTGCATGTGCAGCAGAGTGCCCGGTAGGCGCAATCAGCGAGGGAGATACCCAGTACCAGATTGACGAGGCAGCATGCCTTGAGTGCGGCGCTTGCGCAGCAGCTTGCCCGACCGGTTCCATCGAGCAGTAATACAGCAAAGAGGCTCCAATCATTGCTTTTGATTGGAGCCTTTTCTTTTTGTCCATAAATTCTGACTTATGGTGTATTTCTTCTTCTTTCTTTTCTCTCCTCCGGTTTTTCTATTCTTTCTTTGCCGGTTTCAGATACTTCTTGATATACTGGCCGGTATAGGACTTCTTACATTTTGCAATCTGCTCCGGTGTTCCCTGCGCAATCACGGTACCGCCACGGTCCCCGCCCTCCGGACCGATATCGATAATATAGTCCGCAGTCTTTATCACGTCAAGGTTATGCTCAATGACGATTACCGAATTTCCTCCATCGGTGAGACGTTGCAAAATTTCAATCAGTTTATGCACATCTGCAAAATGAAGACCGGTCGTCGGCTCATCCAGAATATAGACCGTCTTTCCTGTACTCCGTTTGCTCAGCTCGGTAGCAAGCTTGATTCGTTGTGCCTCACCACCGGAGAGGAGTGTTGACGGGTGTCCCAGCTTCAGATAGGATAACCCAACGTCATTTAAGGTCTCAATCTTTTTGCGAATGGACGGTACGTTCTCAAAGAAATGAACCGCTTCCTCCACGCGCATCTCGAGTACATCATATATGCTTTTTCCTTTGTATTTAACCTCCAGAGTCTCACGGTTGTAACGTTTTCCGCCACATACCTCACAAGGAACATAAATATCCGGAAGGAAGTTCATCTCAATCTTTACGATACCGTCACCACCGCAGGCTTCACAGCGGCCACCCTTGATGTTAAAGCTGAATCTTCCCTTACTGTAGCCACGCAGCTTTGCGTCCGGAGTATTGGAAAATAAATCACGAATCTGGTCAAACACACCGGTATAGGTTGCCGGATTCGAACGCGGGGTACGTCCAATCGGTGACTGGTCAATGTTAATGACCTTGTCCAGAAACTCGACACCCTCAATCATATCATGTGCTCCCGGAACGGTACGTGCACGATTCAGCTCTCTGGCAAGATGCTTGTACAAAATCTCATTCACAAGAGAGCTCTTTCCCGAGCCGGAGACTCCCGTAACACAGGTAAACACTCCAAGCGGGAACTTTACATCGATATTTTTCAGGTTGTTCTCCCGCGCGCCCTTCACGGTAAGCCAGTTCAACGGTTGTCTGCGTGTCTTCGGAACCGGAATCCGGATTCTTCCGGACAGATATGCGCCGGTAATCGACTCCGGAACCTGCATAATCTCCTCTGCCGTACCCTGTGCGACAACCTCTCCGCCATGTTCTCCTGCGCCCGGACCGATATCTATGATATGGTCTGCAGCAAACATCGTATCCTCGTCGTGTTCCACGACAATCAGGGTATTGCCCAAATCCTTCAGACGTTTTAGTGTTGTAAGGAGCTTGTCATTATCCCTCTGATGAAGCCCGATGCTCGGCTCATCTAAAATATACGCAACTCCGACAAGTCCCGAACCAATCTGCGTTGCCAAACGGATACGCTGTGCCTCACCGCCGGATAAAGATGCCGTTGCTCTTGCAAGTGTCAGGTAATCCAGACCAACGTCCATCAAAAATCCAACTCTTGCACGAATTTCCTTTAACACAAGCTCTCCGATTTTCATCTGTCGCTCCGTCAGTGTTAAATCCGTCATAAAGGTATGAAGCTCACGTATTGACATCTCCGTTACTTCCGCAATGTTGCGTTCTCCTACCGTAACCGCGAGCGACTCCCGCTTTAACCGCTTTCCATTGCAAAGCTTGCATGGTGTTGTACGCATAAAGGTTTCGTACTCCTGTTTTGTACTCTCCGCTGCCGTCTCGCGATAACGACGCTCTACATTTTTAATCAGTCCTTCAAAGGCAATGTCGTATACACCGACTCCACGCTGTCCCTGATAATGCACCTTTATCTTTTTCCCGTCAGTTCCGTAGAGAATCACATCCTGAATCTTCTTGGAAAGCTCACAAAACGGTGTCTTTAAATCAAATTTGTATTCTTTTGCAAGTGCAGCAAGGGTGCAGCCGGTATAACTTGACGGATCGGTTGCAGACTGCCAGCCGATAACTGCGATTGCACCCTCGGAAATACTAAGTGTTTTATCCGGAATCAACAGATCCTCATCAAACTCCATGCGAAAGCCGATTCCGTGGCAATCCGGGCAGGCACCGAAAGGGTTATTAAAGGAAAACACACGCGGCTCAATCTCATCAATGCTGACACCGCAATCCGGACAGGAAAAGCTTTCGCTGAACCGAAGCGGCTCTCCGTCAATCACATCCACAAGCAGCAATCCTTCGCTCAGGCGAAGAACACTGTCAATCGAATCATGCAGACGCTGTTCTATTCCTTCCTTGACCACCAGACGGTCTACGATAATTTCGATATTATGCTTTATATTCTTCTCAAGCTTGATTTCCTCAGAAAGCTCGTACAGATGCCCATCCACCATGACACGGACATAGCCGCTCCTTTTCGCCTGTTCAAATACCTTAACGTGTTCACCCTTTCGTCCGCGCACCACCGGTGCTAAAAGCTGAATCTTCGTCCGTTCCGGCAGCTTCATGATTTCATCCGCCATCTCATCAACAGTCTGTTTTTTGATCTCCTTACCACACTCCGGACAATGCGGAATCCCGACACGGGCATAGAGCAAACGGAAATAATCATAAATCTCTGTTACTGTTCCAACCGTAGAGCGTGGGTTTCGGTTGGTAGACTTCTGGTCAATGGATATTGCAGGTGAAAGGCCTTCAATACTTTCCACATTCGGTTTTTCCATCTGACCGAGGAACTGTCTCGCATAAGACGAAATCGACTCCATGTAGCGTCTCTGGCCCTCTGCATAAATCGTATCAAAAGCAAGTGAGGATTTTCCGGAGCCAGACAATCCGGTCAGAACAACGAATTCATCACGCGGGATATCGACATTAATGCCCTTTAAATTATTCTCCCTTGCTCCTCTAATCTTAATAAACTTTCTTTCTGACATATCAATTCTCCTGTTATTTTGCATCTGCCAGCTGTTTTTTCAGGTCAAACAGCTGATCGCGCAGCTTTGCTGCCAACTCAAAATTGAGCTCCGCAGCAGCGGTATTCATCTGCTTCTGCAGCTTCTTTTCCAGAGCCTCCAATTCTTTTTTGGTCATAGACTCTGTATCCTTGCTGATACCATTCGTAATCTCTTCGGCCTTCTTTGAAATACTGATAAGGTCACGCACTGCCTTTTTGATTGTCTGCGGCGTAATCCCATGCGCTTCATTGTAAGCTGCCTGTATCTTGCGACGTCGTTCCGTCTCCGAAATCGCTTTTTTCATGGAATCCGTCATTACATCCGCATACATAATCACATGACCCTCGGCATTTCGTGCCGCACGACCGATTGTCTGTACCAGGGAGGTTTCTGAACGTAAAAAGCCTTCCTTATCCGCATCTAAGATTGCCACCAGGCTGACCTCCGGAATATCGAGCCCCTCTCGTAAAAGGTTAATTCCAACCAGAACATCAAACACATCCATACGCATATCACGGATAATCTCCGAACGTTCCATCGTATCAATATCCGAATGCAGATATTTTACCCGAACACCGACCTCACGCAAATACTCTGTCAGGTCCTCTGCCATCCGCTTCGTCAGCGTTGTTACGAGTACCTTGTTTTTCTTCTCGGTTTCCTTTCGAATCTCGCCAAGAAGGTCATCAATCTGTCCCTTCGTCGGACGAACGGACACCTCCGGGTCCAGAAGCCCGGTCGGTCGGATAACCTGCTCCGCACGTAGCAGCTCATGCTCCTTCTCATAATCCGACGGTGTCGCCGATACAAACATCATCTGGTTAATCTTGCTTTCAAACTCAGAGAAATTGAGCGGTCGGTTGTCCAGCGCTGAAGGAAGACGGAACCCGAAATCAACCAGGGTTTTCTTTCTGGAACGGTCTCCAGCAAACATTCCGCGCACCTGCGGTATTGTAATATGGGACTCGTCCACGATAATCAGATAATCCTCCGGGAAATAATCCATCAGAGTGTATGGTGGCACGCCCGCCGGGAGTCCGGCAAGGTGGCGGGAATAGTTCTCAACACCGGAACAAAAGCCTGTTTCACGAAGCATCTCAACATCAAACGCAGTACGCTCACCAATGCGCTGCGCCTCAACATATTTTTCCTCACTCTTAAAGAACTTAACCTGTTCCTCTGCTTCCGCCTCAATCTTCTGAATCGCAGCATTCATTTTTTCCTGGTCCACAACATAATGGGACGCCGGGAAAATCACAACATGCTCCAGGCTGCACTTAATCTCGCCGGTCAGTACATCGATCTCTGTAATCCGGTCAACCTCGTCTCCAAAAAACTCTACGCGAACTGCCGTATCATCCGAAGAAATCGGAAAAATCTCCACAACATCACCACGCACCCGGAAGGAGCCTCGCTTAAAATCCATGTCATTTCGTGTATACTGGATGTCAATCAGACGCCGGAGCACATCATCGCGGTCCTTTTGCATCCCCGGTCGCAAGGAAACCGTCATGTTCTGGTAGTCAATCGGGCTACCAAGTCCGTAGATACAGGAAACGCTCGCCACAATAATGACATCTCTGCGCTCCGTCAGAGCCGCCGTAGCAGAGTGACGCAGCTTATCAATCTCATCGTTGATGTCCGAATCCTTTTCAATGTACGTATCCGTCGCAGGCACATAAGCCTCCGGCTGGTAATAATCGTAATAGGACACAAAATACTCCACCGCGTTCTCAGGGAAGAATTCCTTAAACTCTCCGTAGAGCTGGGCCGCAAGTGTCTTATTATGTGCAATAATCAGCGTCGGCTTATTCAGTGCGGCAATAACATTCGCCATCGTAAAGGTCTTACCGGAACCGGTAACTCCCAAAAGTGTCTGGAACTGGTTCCCCTCCCGAAAACCATTGACCAATGCTTTGACTGCCTCCGGCTGGTCTCCCGTCGGCTGAAAATCGGAATGTAATATAAACTGCTTCTGCTCCTGCTGCATGAAAACCACCTCCGGGCTAATATTCTATCTCTGTAGTCTGCCAATCTCAGATTCGGCATGACTTTACTGGGCATCGCTTCCAAAGTGCTTGCGCCGAATGATATGATATTCATTATACCATGAACTTCGTTCATGGTCTTCCACTCCGCTCGGATTTTACAAGCAAGCTTGTAAATCCTCACTACGTTTTCATTATACCACGAACTAATTATTTTGTCCAGTATTTGTCGAACAGGCGTTCGCAATTCTTTCACAAACATATGATAACAACAAGAAAAAAGTTCCAGCCACAAAAAGCGTGGCCGGAACTTTTTCTAAGGCTGATCTTTCACAGTCCTCATTCATTCCCAATTACAATTCCCAGCTTAGTATCTTGCTGCTACATAGTAAACAACAAGCTTTACATTTTTATCCTGATTATTGATAATAATCTTACCTAAGGTTTTACCTTCCGGCACCTCACAGCTGCCAACATAACCGGTCCATGCAGTATACAATGTATCACCGATAGTCTCTCCATTCGTGTCCTTGAATACTACCTGAACGCCCGGTCTCTCTATCGTTCCGGTTTCATCTACAGCCACAGCCTTTACTTCGAAATAAGTGCAAGCGGCATATTCCTTCGGAATCTCAATACCGGAATTGGTATATGCAGCTTCACCAAAAGTAAGAGTCAAAGAACCGTCTTCATTCTTAACCATCTCAGACGCTCCACCCTTGTCAAAGGTTGACAAATCAAGATTTTCAATCTTGACCAGTTTAACATAACCGATGGTCATAATCTGATTTGCTTCTGCCGAAGCCTCCTGAGCATTAAAAATGATTGCACCAAGTGTCTTATCTGCAGGAACCACACAGGTAATTACACCCTTTGCATACTTCGTAGTAATCTCATTACCTTCCGTATCATAGAATGCAATCTGATTTCCGGAAGCCATTGCTTCACCATTTTTGGAAGAAGAAACATATAATTCAACATACTTCAGATGTGCATATTCTGACGGAACTGCAAGACTGGATCCTGCATAGTTTGAAGCAAAGGCTACTGTAAGACTTCCATCCGCATTTTTTACAACCGAATTCTCAATGTCTGCAGTTCCCTTTGCAACAAAATTATCAAGGTCAAGCACTACAGAATTAACCACTTCAGGGGTCGGTGTAACAGTTGGTTCCGGTGTTGGTTCCGGTGTTGGTTCCGGTGTCGGTTCCGGCGTAGGTTCCGTACTTCCTGCTCCCGGCTTGGCAACAAATGCCAAACGGTAAAGGATAGCCTGGACATCCTCGCCATCCCCATGATACATCACGTTAACAGCAACAGCTTCCTTTGCCATATTATCGGCACTGATGGTTTCTCCGCCGCCGTATCCGGTTGTATTGAAGGTGAGGTCCATATCCGTGGTTTCAGAAACCTTCTTATTCCACCAAAAACCAATTTTATTATTTTCTGCATCATAAAGTTCAATACCAAGTGGACCAGTTACAGAAGAAGCAGTCATAATAATCTTCTCTAAATCTGCCATCTTAACCGGAGCAGGCAATGCAAACTTA
>CALZBV010000008.1 GCA_945622055.1 uncultured Clostridia bacterium | reverse complement strand
CACAGGCTATGGTGGAGCTCGGAAAAAAGCGCTCTACAATCAGAGAGATTTTTGAATATGGAAATCAGCGTGCTAAAATTGTCGGAAGAGAAAACATCTTTGATTTCAGTCTTGGAAATCCGAATGTTCCGGCACCGGCTTCGGTGAATCAGACGATACTGGATCTGGTTCAGAAAGAGGACCCGGCAGTTCTGCACGGCTACACAAGCGCACAGGGTGCGGATTTTGTAAGAGAGTCCCTTGCAAATTCTATAAATAAACGTTTCGGAACGAATTTTACCAGGGATAATTTATATATGACGGTTGGAGCAGCGGCTTCGCTAAGCATCTGCTTTAAGGCACTTACGGTACCGGGAGATGAATATATTGTATTCGCTCCGTTTTTCCCGGAGTATCAGTGCTTTATTGAAAAGGGTGCAGGTGCAAAGTGTGTAATTGTGCCGGCGGATACCGAGAATTTCCAGATTAATTTTGAGGAATTCGAGAAGAGAATCAATGAGCATACGAAGGGAGTTGTGATGAACTCTCCGAACAATCCGTCCGGTGCGGTATATTCCGAAGAGACGATTAAGCGTCTGGCACAGATTCTTTCTGCAAAGGAAAAGGAGTACGGACATGCGATTTATTTACTTTCGGATGAGCCGTACCGCGAAATTGCGTATGACGGAGTAGAAATTCCGTATGTAACGAAGTACTATAAGAACACGTTTGTGTGTTATTCCTACAGTAAGGCACTTTCCCTGGCCGGTGAGCGAATCGGGTACATCGTGGTATCTCCGGAGATGGAGGACTGGCAGGATGCGTATGCGGCAGTATGTGGTGCGGGACGCATTCTCGGCTATGTTTGTGCTCCGTCACTGTTCCAGCGTGTAGCAGCACTTTGTGCGGAAGACACTGCAGATATTGCTGTTTATCAGAAAAACCGTGATATTTTATACGATGGTCTTCGTTCCTTCGGTTATAACGTTGTTCGTCCCCAGGGAGCATTCTATCTGTTCCCGCAGGCACTGGAAGCGGACGAGAAGGCATTTTGCGAGCGTGCAAAGAAGTATGACCTTTTGCTTGTTCCGGGTACGGATTTCGGATGTCCGGGATTTTTGCGAATTTCTTACTGCGTGACGACGGAGCAGGTAACACGTTCCCTGCCGTTGTTTGAAAAGCTTGCAAGGGAATACGGAAAGTAAGGAACGACAGGAGAGATACCTATGAAACAAAAGACATCATTGGATCGGCTGCTGGAGGTTCTGACAAAACAGAGGGTATATATCCAGACGCACAATTATCCGGACCAGGATGCGCTTGCCAGTGCCTATGGCTTGCAGGAGCTGCTTCGCTGCCGGGGAATTGATGCCGTTATTTGTTATCAGGGAGATATTGATAAGGCAAATACCATTGCAATGACTGAGGCACTGGGGATGGTATTGTATGATGTGGATAATCTTAAGCTTTGCGAGGAGGATGAGATTATCCTCATTGACGGACAAAAGGGAAATGTCAATCTGGAAGAGCAAGTCGGAAAAGAGGTTGCCTGTATTGATCATCATCCGGTGCAGGATGTAAGCAGTTACCGGTTTTACGATATCCGCAGTGTAGGGGCCTGTGCTACGATTATAGCAGAGTACTTTATTGAAAATCAGATTCCGGTCAGTAAAAATGTAGCGACAGCGCTTTCTTACGGAATACGGATGGATACGGCAACTCTGACGCGTCAGACGACGGAGCTGGATATTGAAATGTTCTGTACCATGTACAAAAGGGCAGACATTGAAACAATACGGAGATTTGAGTATCATTCCCTGATATTAAGCGATCTTTCGGCTTATCAGAAGGCATTAACGGAGCTGAAGATTTATGACCATTGTATCGGCATGGCGAATGTGGGTGCGGATTGCTCCGAGGCTATGATGGGGACACTGTCGGATTTCATCATGTCGCTTAACGAAGTGGATTTTTCCGTGGTATTTTCTTACCGTGCGGGAGGATTGAAGCTGTCTGTGCGCAATGAACTGCCGGAAGCAGATGCCGGGAAAATTGTGCGTAAGGCATTAACAGGGTATCAGGGCGGCGGTGGCGGACATGTCGGCATGGCAGGTGGCTTTGTAGCCGGACTTTCGCCAAAGAAGGCAGAAGAGGCCGAGTATGTTATAACGGAACGTATCATTCAGCTGGTTGCTGAATGTACAGGGGAAGGCTGAAGGAATCAGCGCTTTACCGGAGAAAAAGAGAAGCGGGAGTTTCCCGATGGAAGGAGAATAACTATGGATTTAGTAACAGTAAGAGAATTATACCGTGACCGTGAGAAGTTTCTTGGCACGAAGGTAACCGTAGGTGGCTGGGTAAGAAGTGTCAGAGACTCCAAGTCCTTTGGCTTTATCGTTTTAAACGACGGAACGTATTTTGAGCCGCTTCAGATTGTTTATCATGATACGATGGCAAACTTTGCTGAGATTTCCAGGTTAAATGTTGGTTCTGCCATCATCGTTACCGGTGAACTTGTTGCTACACCGGATGCAAAGCAGCCGTTCGAGATTCAGGCAGAGACCATTGAGGTGGAGGGGGCTTCTACCCCGGATTACCCGTTACAGAAGAAGCGTCATTCCCTTGAGTTTTTGCGTACCATTACGCATCTTCGTCCGCGTACGAATACGTTCCAGGCTGTGTTCCGTGTACGGTCTCTGATTGCATACGCAATTCACAAGTATTTCCAAGAGCGCGATTTTGTTTATGTCCATACTCCGCTGATTACCGGTAGTGACTGTGAGGGTGCCGGTGAGATGTTCCGCGTTACCACGATGGATATGGAAAATGTCCCGAAGAAGCCGGACGGCTCCGTAGATTTCTCAAAGGATTTCTTCGGAAAGTCCACGAACCTGACCGTAAGCGGACAGTTAAACGGTGAAACCTATGCTATGGCTTTCCGTAATATCTACACGTTTGGACCGACCTTCCGGGCGGAGAATTCCAACACGACGCGTCATGCGGCGGAGTTCTGGATGATTGAGCCGGAGATTGCATTTGCAGACTTAAAGGACGACATGGCACTGGCAGAGGGGATGTTAAAGTATGTTATTGCGTATGTACTCGAGCATGCACCGGAAGAAATGAAGTTCTTCAATGACTTTGTGGACAAGGGTCTCATTGAACGCCTGAATCATGTGCTTCATTCCGAGTTTGGTCATGTAACCTATACCGAAGCAATTGAAATTTTAGAGAAGAACAATGACAAGTTTGATTATAAGGTAAGCTGGGGCTGCGATCTTCAGACCGAACACGAACGTTACCTGACCGAGCAGGTATATAAGAAACCGGTATTTGTAACTGATTACCCGAAGGACATCAAGGCGTTTTACATGAAGCTTAACCCGGACGGACGTACGGTTGCCGCAATGGATCTTTTGGTACCGGGCATCGGTGAAATCGTCGGAGGAAGCCAGAGAGAGGATGATTATGAAAAGCTCCTTACCAGAATGCAGGAGTTGGGGCTTGATCCGGAGGATTACGGTTTCTACCTTGATCTTCGTAAGTACGGTTCCGCAAGACATGCGGGCTTTGGTCTTGGTTTTGAGCGTTGTGTAATGTATCTTACCGGAATCGGCAACATTCGTGATGTTGTGCCGTTCCCGAGAACCGTAGGAAACTGCGACCTGTAAAATGACAGATTGTGAGCGTGCGCAGCACGGAACAATCCGTAGGGCTTTTGGATAATATCGTTTTTTTACCCCAAAACAGGAGGAAATTCATGAAATCAGAAGCGTTATTTCCTAATATCGGAGAAAAGAAATTACCGTTTCATACCCCGGCCATCGGTTTAAATAAGCTCCAGTGTCCGATTGTGCGGGAAAATGGTTACCATCTGCCGCAGATTATTCTGTGTGTGGAAGGCGAGGGCGTCCTTGAAACGGAAGGAAAGACCTATCAGCTTTCGGAGGGTGCGGTATTTTTCCTCCCGGCAGACAGGGAACATCGTTATCACGGAAAGGATGCAAACTGGATTACGAGCTGGATTCATCTTGCCGGAGAAAACATGAATGAAATTTTAGAGAGCTTTGGGCTCAGAGAATGCGTCGTAATCAATGGTGCGGATACCAGCCATTGTGAGCGCATTATGCGTCAGATTCTTACGGAGCTTAAGGTAAACCGTCTGAATGGTGCGGAGCGCAGCTCTGTTCATATTTATGAGCTTGTAATGGAGCTTCATATGCTTCGGACCGAGCAGGCCCGTCCGCAGGGAAAGGGAGTTTACCGTGTGCTTCCTCTCCTTGACTATATTGATGAACACATCACGGAGCAGCTTACGCTTGCAGACCTTGCGAAGGTACTTGAGGTTACGCCGCAGCATCTTTGCCGTGCGTTTAAGGAAGCCTTTGGAATGCGTCCGTTTGAGTACATTAACCGTCGCAGAATTCAGATTTCAAAGCGCTATCTTGCAGATCGAAATATGAAGATTGCTGCAGTAGCGTCTATGGTCGGGATTCATGATGTCAGCTATTATTGCTATAATTTCAAGCGTCTGGAGGGCGTAACGCCGAATGAGTTCCGCGCACAGAATTTTTAGGGAGGCGTTTTCATGAATTTCAGGAAACGTCTGATTATCGCCTTTTTCATTATGACGTTGTTTCCGATGCTGCTTCTGATAAGTCTCGGAGCGGTTATTCTGAAGTACCAGTCAGTCGCAATCAGACAGGACTATGAGGTCGAGGTGGACGGAATTCAGATGATTCAGAATCCAATCCACCTTCTGAACCGCCTGACGAGAGGAATTTACAATGAGCTTCAGACGGTTTCCTCAGAAACACCGGAGAAGCTGTTGGACGAGACTTATCTGGAGGACACTGATTCCAGACTCAGACAGAGGCAGGCTTTTTTAGTTGTCCGTAAGGAAGGAACCATGGTATTTTGCGGGAATCCGGAGGTCTATGATGTACTGACGGGAATGCTTCCGGAGCCGGGGATGTATACCGTGGTTTTGGACGGTGGTCTTTATATCAGCGGGAGGATCCCGTGTCTGGTAAAGCAGCATGGCTTTATCTTTTCGGATGGAACGGAGGGAACGGTGCTTGTAATCTCAGATGTCAGCACGGTGATGCCACAGCTTAAAAACTCTTTATTCCAGGTCGGCTGCGGTTGTCTGCTTATTTTTCTTGTGACAGGTTCTCTGGCCGTTTTTTGGCTGTATTCGGGAGTGGTAAAACCGATTAATCAGCTGAAGCATGCAACGAAACGGGTAAAGGAAGGAGACTTAAACTTTCATCTTCAAAAAACCGGAGAGGACGAGATAGGCGAGCTCAGTGAGGACTTTGAGGAAATGAGAGCGCACCTGAAGGATGAGATTGATGCACGGGTAAAATACGAGGAGGATCTCAGAAACCTGATTGGAAACATTTCACATGACCTGAAGACACCGCTTACGATTATCAAGGGCTATGCGGAAGGATTGCTTGACGGAGTCGCAGCAACACCGGAAAAACAGGAAAAATATATACGCACCATTCGGAACAAAGCAGAGGATATGACGGTTATGGTAGAAGAGCTGTCTTTGTATTCAAGGATTGAAAGTAAGGCGTATCCATATTATTTTGAAAAAATCAGTCTGGTGCGCTTCTTTTCTGATTTACTTGAGGAAGAGGCACCGATTCTGGAAGAAAAAAATATTAAGCTTACCTTTGAAAACAGGCTGGAGGACGATGCAAAGGTGTGTGCCGACCGAGAGCAGCTTAAGCGTGTTGTGACGAATATTATAGGAAATACCGTCAAATACTTAGGAAAAGAAAAGGGAAGCATTACGATTGTTCTGAGAGATAAGGGGACTATGATTGAGACAGAGATTACGGATGACGGAGTGGGAATTTTACCACGCGATCTTCCGCATGTATTTGAACGTTTTTATCGGGGGGATGATTCCAGAAACTCAGGAAAAGGCGGCTCAGGTCTTGGTCTTTCCATTGTGAAGCAGATTATTGAAGACCACAATGGTACGATTCGGGCAGATAGTGTCCCGGGGGATAGAACCTCGATATATTTTACATTGTCAAAAGCCGGCCGTGGCGAGGACAGGAAAGGGATAGACGATGGCAAAAATACTGATTATTGAGGATGAAA
This sequence comes from uncultured Clostridia bacterium, assembly GCA_945622055.1. Classification (GTDB taxonomy): domain Bacteria; phylum Bacillota; class Clostridia; order Lachnospirales; family Lachnospiraceae; genus SIG307. Next base: position 19,211 of record CALZBV010000008.1, on the reverse strand, counting down.
AGGAAATTGCTGAGCTGGAGAAGGATTATCTCGAGTTGTCGGGATATACGGTTGTGATTTCCGATGAAGGGCAGAATGGAAAAAAGGAAGCACTGGAGGGAGATTATGACCTGATTCTTCTGGATCTGATGCTTCCGGGCTGTGACGGATTTGAAATCTGCAAGGCAATCCGTGAGGAGAAGAATATTCCGATTTTGATGGTTTCCGCCAAAAAGGATGAGGTTGACAAAATCCGCGGACTTGGTCTTGGAGCAGATGATTACATCACAAAGCCGTTCAGTCCGAGTGAACTGGTTGCGCGCGTAAAGGCACATTTGCAGCGCTATGAGCGTCTGGTCGGTGGAGGTACACGCGAGAATAAGGTCATTGAAACGAGAGGTCTTCGCATCGATAAGACAGCCCATCGGGTTTTTGTAAACGGGGAAGAGCGTCAGTTTACGACAAAGGAGTTTTCCCTTCTTACCTATCTTGCTGAGCATCCGAACCAGGTATTCTCAAAAGAGGATTTATTCCGGGCTATCTGGGATATGGATTCGGTTGGCGATATTGCAACGGTCACCGTGCATATCAAAAAGGTACGCGAAAAAATCGAAGCCGACACATCAAATCCACAATACATTGAAACGCTTTGGGGAGTAGGCTATCGGTTTAAAGCATAGAAATGTCCCAAAGCGTTGAGCATTGAAACGTGGTGCGGAGCACCGGCATGCGAAGCATGCGCTTTGGGGAGTAGGCTATCGGTTTAAAGCATAGTGGATGAGGGAAAGGAGCTAAGGTATGGAGGAAGAAGAAAGACTGTATCTGGAAGAAAAGGAGCGCAAGGTGCACAGGCTGGTTCGTCTGGCAAAGGCACTGCTTGCGGTGTATGGGGCTTTGATTGCCGTGAAGAAGTTTGTGGAGCGGATTGGTAAAAAGTTCGAGGAGGAGAACCAAAAGGGTGGCGTAAAACGCCATATTCTGTTTCTGGACGGAAAGACCGTAAAGGTGGAAGGTCCGGTTACGGAGCTGGAGCTGTTTACCGGGCTGTCCGGTGTGGTTGTGGATCTGACGGAAGCACAGTTTCCGAAAGAGACTTCCCTGACGGTATATGGACTGATGAGCGGAATTTCAATCAAGCTTCCGCCGATGGTTCGTGTGGAGTGTGACAGCGCTGAGCTGTTTAGCGGATATGCAAATTTAGTTCCGAGCTATGAGGATGAGACCCTTCCGGTATTTCGTCTGAAGGGAATGGACCTTCTTTGCGGAAGGGAAATCAAGCTCGGACATAAGGAATAAAAGCGAGGCCGGAAAATGAGTAGGAAGATAAGACAAATCGTATTGATGCTGCTTGCAGCAATGCTTTTTACGATGTTTCCCGGTTGCACCGGGAAAAACAAGACTACGGATGAGCCAGGAAAGACACCGGCGGAAAGTCTGCCAAACGATACAGATTCTGAGGATTCCTACACAGAGCCAACGCAAAAGCCAAAGGAAAAAATAGACATCAACATCGCTGCCTTAAAGGGACCGACCGCTCTTGGCATGTTAAAAATGATGGAGGATTCAGAGACAGGAAAGACAGCGAACAACTATCATTTTACTGTTGCCGGTGCGGCGGATGAGATTACCGCGGGAATTCTTAAGGGTAATTATCCTCTTGCGGCAATTCCATGTAATCTGGCATCTGTACTTTACAATAAATCAGACGGCGGGATTACGATGCTCGGAATCAATACGCTTGGTGTGCTTTACATTGTTGAGACCGGAGATACCATAAAGAGTGTGACTGATTTGAAGGGCAGGAGGATTTACTCCACCGGCAAGGGAACGACGCCGGAATACACGCTGAATCGGCTGCTTATGGAAGCAGGTCTTGACCCTGAGAAGGATGTAACCGTTACATTTTGTGCTGAGGCAACCGAGGTGGCCTCAATACTGTCTGAAACAGAAAATGCAGTGGCAATGCTTCCACAGCCGTTTGTTACAACGGTACTCATGAACAACGAACGTGCGAGAATCGCGCTGGATGTTACAGAAGAATGGGAGAGACTATCCCCGGGAACAACGGTTGTTACCGGCGTTGTTGTGGCCAACACGAAATTCCTTAACGAGCATAAGGATGCTGTACTGGATTTTCTTTCGGAGTATGCGGTTTCTGCCGCTTTTGCGGTAAACGAAACGGAAAAGGCCGCGGCACTTTCCGAGAAATTCGGTATATTTAAGGAAGCAGTTGCAAAGAAGGCGATACCATACTGTAACATTGTGTTTCTTGAGGGTGCTGAGATGAAGGAAAAAGCAGGTGCATATCTGCGGGTACTGTTTGAACAGAATCCGGCGGCGGTCGGCGAAAAGCTTCCGGAGGATAATTTCTTTTTCGAAAGATAAGAAAAGATAAGAAATTACACAGAGACAGAGTTTACTTGTGAAACCTGTCTCTTTCTGTTATACTAAAGAAGCACTGAAGAATTTAGCATTTTAGGGAAACGCTGATTAAAGCGTTTCCACGCCGAATTTGCGTAGCGAAGCTACAATTTCAATTGCAAATTCGTGCGATCCGCCGGAGGCTGCTAAAGAAGCACTGAATTAATCAGTGCTTCCTTAGAAATAGGTTTTTTCGGAAGGTGCGGGATGACCTTGGACGGTCGAAGGAATTATTTGCTCACAAGAATAAGATAAGGAGTGGCAGTATCGGCATGAAAGCGTTTCTGATACGACATGGAACTACAGATTGGAATCTGGTAAAGAAAATACAGGGGAGAGAGAACATCGAGCTGAATGAATGCGGAAGAAAGCAGGCAGGATACTGTGCAAAATATCTTGCAAAGGCGCCGTTTGACTGCATTGTTTCGAGTTCTTTATCGCGTGCAAAAGAAACTGCAGAGATTATAGCAGGGAATCATCCGGACGCACAGGTGCGCGTGATGGATGCTTTTATTGAACGGGATTTTGGAGTTTACTCCGGGAAAAATTTTTCAGAAATGGAAATTATGCGTCTTGGGGAAAATAAGAGCGACGGAGAAATTGAGGCAAAGGCGGATGTGGCAAAGCGTGCACTTGCCGGTCTTTCAGAGCTTGCGAAGGATTTCCCGGACGGGGCAGTATGTGTGGTTACGCATGGTGGCGTGATTAATGCAGTACTTGGAGCTCTTTCGAATTATCGTCTTAAGCATCTTTTCCTGGATAATGTATATGTAACCGGTCTTATGGAGGAGAATGGTCGCTTTTTTATCCTCGACTATAACGTTCCTCCGGAGAAGTTTGAGGAGCTTTGGAAAAAGGAGCAGGAGTGGACAGAAGAAACGGAGCAGTAAAAAATAACTCTAAGGAATCAGATGTGTTTCGGACATGCCTTGCTGTATTGTTCTGGCTTTTTGCGTGGCAGGCGCTGTCCCTCTATGTCAGTAACCGGATTCTGATTGCGTCTCCGGTCGAGACGCTGGTTACACTTGGCAGATTATTTCAAACCATGGAGTTTTGGAAGGCGGTGGGTTCGTCCTTTGCAAAACTGGTCTGTGGATTCTTTTTGGGAATGACAGCCGGAATTGTGCTTGCGGTTGCAGCTTTTCGCTCAAGGCTTGCGGACGCACTGATTTCTCCGGTGCTTTGTCTCATAAAGGCGGTTCCGGTTGCATCGTTTATTATTCTGGCACTGCTTTGGGTGTCCTCTGAGAAGCTGTCGGTGCTGATTTCATTTCTCATGGTCGTTCCCGTTATTTACACAAATGTACTTACGGGGATACGGAGCACCAGCCGTGAGCTTTTGGAAATGGCGGAGGTATTCTCGCTTTGTGTGGGAAAACGGTTGCGCTACATCTATCTTCCGGCAGTGTTGCCGTATTTTGTGTCGGCATGCTCGGTAAGTCTCGGGTTCTGCTTTAAATCCGGAATCGCTGCTGAAATTATCGGCCTTCCGGACCATTCCATCGGAGAAAAGCTGTACGAAGCAAAGCTTTATCTGATGACCGGAGAGCTGTTTGCATGGACGGCAGTGATTGTGCTGTTAAGCGTTTGCTTTGAACGGATTGTGATGCTTTTGATCCGCACAATTTCCGGTGTCTTTTGCAAAAGTAAGAAATCGGGGAAGACCACGGACAAGGCGACAGAGAGGGTGACTGAGGAAGCCGGGGATAAGGAAGCCGGGCAAGCCACGGGTAAGACCTCAGAAAAGGAGTCGAAAGAGGCGGAGGAGACTGCTGAGAATGCCACTGCGGAAACCGCGGAGACGGCAGTCTGTGGACTGTTTGAGGTGTCCAAAAGCTTTCCGGACCGGAAGGTTTTGGAGCATTTTACGTTAACGATAGAAAAAAACAGTATGGTTGCCCTGCTTGGACCGTCCGGAAGCGGGAAAAGTACCGCAGGAAAACTGCTTTTGGGACTTTTGACGGCAGATGCCGGAACCGTGCGAACGGTAAAGCCATGCGGTGCTGTATTTCAGGAGGACCGTCTCTGCACGGAGTTTGATGCAGAAACGAATGTGATGCTTGTAAATCAGGACCGTGCATTGGTAAGACAGGCGCTTTTGGAGGTTGGTCTTGGCGGACTGGGCGGAAAACCGGTGGCAGAGTTTTCCGGTGGAATGAAGCGCCGTGTCGCAATCGTACGGGCGCTTTTGTCTGATGCGGCATTTCTTGTTTTGGATGAACCGTTTACAGGGCTTGATGAGGAAAGCCGGGAAAGGATGATTGGCTGGGTAAAGGAAAGAATTTCCGGACGGCAGGTGCTTCTGATTACGCATCGGGAGGAGGAGGCTGTGGCGCTTGCGGGAAAAGCTCATATTTATGTGATTACGGGAGGAAGTTATGCGGATTGAAATGCCCGAAAAAGTAAAATTGATTATAAAAACGTTACAGGAAAACGGTTTTGAGGCCTATGCCGTTGGCGGCTGCGTACGTGACGCGCTGCTTGGCAGGACACCGCATGACTGGGATGTAACGACCTCGGCACTTCCGCAGGAGGTAAAGAAGCTGTTTCGAAGAACGGTGGATACCGGCATTCTTCACGGCACCGTGACAGTGCTTCTTGATAAGGAGGGCTTTGAGGTGACGACCTACCGGGTGGACGGGGCGTACGAGGATGCGAGACACCCGAAGGAGGTTTCCTTTACGGCAAGTCTTGCGGAGGACTTAAAACGGCGTGATTTCACAATCAATGCCATGGCTTATAACGATACCGACGGACTTGTTGACCTGTTTGACGGGGCAACGGACCTGCAGAAAAAAATGATTCGCTGTGTCGGAAATGCAAGAGAGCGTTTTTCGGAGGATGCACTCCGCATCCTGCGTGCATTCCGTTTTTCTGCCCAGCTGGATTTTACGATTGCTGAGGAAACAGAGAAGGCCGCAGCGGAGCTTGCCGAAACACTTCGAAAAATCAGTGCAGAGCGTATTTCTGCAGAGCTGTCAAAGCTTGTGGTATCAAGCCATCCGGAACGTCTGCTTCTGGCATACCGGGCAGGGATTACCGCCGTGGTCTTACCGGAATTTGACCGTATGATGCAAACAAAACAGAACCACCCGTCTCACTGGGAAAACGTGGGAGAGCATTGTCTTCGCGTGACGGCGCTTACGAGCCCTTTTTCTGAATACGCAGGGGAGGAAGGTTTTTCAGAGTCCCGTTTTCGTATTCTTCGCCTGGCTGCATTGTTACACGATGTCGCAAAGCCGGTGTGTCATGTGGTGGATGAACAGGGAATTGACCATTTTGCCGGACACCCGAAGGAGGGTGCAGTTCTGGCAAAAAAGATATTAAAGCGTCTGAAAACGGACAATGAAACACAGGAGCTTGTGGCAGGACTTGTGCTTTACCATGATTATCCGTTTTTACCGGAGGAGCGGGCAATGCGGCGTGCCATGAACAAAATCGGAACGGAACTTTTTCCGCTTTTGTTTGCGCTAAAACGAGCTGACCTTCAGGCACACCGGGAGCCTTATGCGTCAAATGGGCTTGAGCTTTTAAATCAGGCGTGGGAATGTTACCGGCAGATTCAAAAAAAGGGCGAATGTACTTCCTTAAAGGAGCTGGCAGTATCCGGTACGGACCTGATTGACGCAGGTTTTTTGCCGGGCAAAGAGCTTGGACTTGTTTTGCAGGAGCTGCTGCAGCTTGTCCTTGAGAATCCGGAAAAAAATGAAAGGGAAATACTGCTTTCCTACGCGAAGGAGCATTTCTGAAAAATAAAGACAAACTAATACATGATTTTCCTTCCTGTCTCATAGTATGTAAAGAACATTTGCCGGGAGAATCCCGGCAGGAGACGGGGGAATCTGTGTGGAAGAAAAGAGTGTTGAATTTTTTGAAAACTATAATCTGGCGGTTCTTGATACATCAAAAACAAGAGGGGCATTCCGGATTTTGACGGACCTTGGAATGAAGCTTTTGCTTCCCTACGGAGGCAGTGAAAATCGTGCCGTTTTTGAACAGAAATTGCTGGAACGACTCACAGCCTCCGGCTTTTCTGTGGATAAGTATGTTGCAAACAAAGAGGGATTGTTTGTAACTAAGGATGAATTTGGCGACACCTTTTTGATGAAGGATTGGTTTGACGGAGAGGAATGCAATGCGCGAAAGCAGGAGCAGGCATGTGCCGCAGTAAAAAATCTTGCAGCCATACATACAACGTTAACCGGGATTACGGAGTATGAGGGGGTGTCGGGCGTGGTTCAGGTCGGAATGCGGGAAATGTTTGAAAAGCGAAACCGTGAGCTTCGGAGAACCCGGACCTTTCTTCGGGAAAAGCACCGGAAGGGGTATTTTGAAACGGTATATATCAATATTTTCCCGGAGTTTTACGAAAAGGCGGCAAAGGTAACAGAGCATGCCAAGGCACCGGAGATTTCGGAGCTTTTACGAAAGGCCTGCACGGAAGGACGCATATTTCACGGAACGTATACACATCACAACCTTTTGATGAACGGGGGCAGGGTATTGGCTACCGTGAATTTTGATAAGGCGGGGGTTGGTGTACAGATTGCAGATTTTTATCTGTTTTTCCGAAAGCTTATGGAAAAAACGGACTGGAATATGACGGTGGCGAAGGAGCTGATAGAGGCCTACGAATCGGAACGTCGGGTAGAAGCGGTCGAATGGCGTTATTTCTACCTGCTGTTGTCCTATCCGGAGAAATTCTGGAAGATTACGAACAGCTATTACAATGGAAAAAAGGCGTGGATTCCGGAGAAGACCACAGAAAAGCTCCTTGCGGTAAAAGAACAGGATGCGGCGCGTGAGGCTCTTCTTAAGGAGGTTGTCCGGGGACTCTGTGGATAACGGGGTAGTGTATTATTTAATTTGGCCCGGAAATCGTTGTGCCTTGCATGACAAACTGATACAATAATGCTTGAATAAATGTGACCTTTCCGATATAATGATAATTGACATTATGTCGAAAGGAGTACACATGAAAAGTGAAAAAGGCATACTTTATGTGTTAATGGCATCGTCCGCGGTAATTGTGCTTGTGACGGTGCTGACACTTTTTTCGGGAAAAGAATCCGGGAAAGGAAAAACCGCCGCGAAGCCTTCGACGACAGTTATACCAACGCGCACGGTGTCCGAAAAGAATCCGGCAGTGTTTGCCATGGTCTGTTCGGTGGATTCCGGGGAAGGGAAGCTCAGCCTGCGCCGGCTGGATGAAAAAGAGGAGCTTTTGCTTACTTACGAGACGGCAGCGGATATCCGGGACAAATACGGAAGTCTGACCTATTCAGCGTCACTGAAATACGGTGATATTGTGCAGGTGGAATATACAAGAGGAAATGAACTGATAGCACTGAAGAAATCCGCAGAGCACTGGGAGCTTCGCGGAATTGAGGATTTTATGATTTCAGATACGATGCTTTCGGTGAATGGAGTGAATTACAGGATTACGGAGCGCACAGTCTTTTACTGCGAAGGAGAAGAGATTTCACCGGGCGAAGTAAAAAGCATTGACCGGATTAACCTGTGCGGACTGGAATCGGAGATTTTCAGTGTTTGTGTAACCAGAGGACATGGTTCGGTGCGTCTCGTGAACAGTGAGGCGTATCAGGGCGCAAAGGTAACGGTTGGTGGAGAGGTCTATACATTGACCGGAGAGCCTTCCTATCTTGTGCCGGAAGGTGAGTGCCGTGTTACCGTAGTTGGAGAGAAGGATGCGGCACAGGTGGACCTTACGATTGCAAGAAATGAGCAGAAGGTTATTGATTTATACGAATACGGTGGGAAACCGACAGAGTATTCTACCGTGCGCTTTCACATTTCCCCGTTTTCTGCAGTACTCACGATTGACGGGGAAGCGGTGGATTATTATGAACAGGATTTGACACTTGCCTACGGAGAGCATAAGATTACGGTTTCTCTTGGGGGATACCGGTCTTATCAGGGGCTTCTTTCGTTATCCAAGGCGTATCAGAGCTTTCGCATTGACCTGATAGAAAACACCCAAACGGTAACGGAGACCGGGAAGGAAGACGGTACAGAAGCTGCAGCTGGCAGAGAAGACGGCGCCGGAGATACAGGCGATACCGGAGAAACGGATTCTTCGGAAGACCCTGGCGGTCAGACGGGAAATACGGACGATGCAGCCGGACAGAATCCGGGAACAGAAACGGAGCGTGCCGTTTACTGGATTTCGGATGCTCTTGTTGAAACAATGGGCTTTGCCTGTGATAAGGCAAATGATACAAGAATTACCGGACCGGCGGGCGCTGAGGTAAAAATCGAAGGAATCAGTATCGGAACTGCTCCGGTGCGGTTTGGAAAGCTTCTTGGCACCTACACGATTACGATTGTTAAGGACGGAGTCGCGACGGAGCATGTGGTAACGGTTTCGGACGACGGGGTCTCAGTGTCGTTTGAATTTGAGGATTAATACACTTGAGGAAAAGAGAGGATTAACATGAAATATCGCTATTTACTGTTTGATTTGGATGGAACACTTACGAATCCGGAGGAAGGGATTACGAAGAGCTTTGCCTATGCGCTGGAAAAGCTTGGAATGCCTTCGGAGAGCAGAGAAGCGCTTCGAAAGGTCATCGGACCGCCACTGGTACAGTCGTTCGAAGAGTTTTTTGGAATTACGGGTGAGAGGGCTGAGCAGGGAATCCAATGGTACCGGGAACGTTATTCTGCGCTTGGCTGGAAGGAAAATAAGGTATATGACGGGATTGACGAGATGCTTCGTAAACTGAAGGAGCAGGGATATTCCATGATTCTTGCAACCTCAAAGCCGGAGCCGTTTGCTAATAAAATTATGGAGCTGTTTCATCTGGAACAGTATTTTACGATGCTTTGCGGCGCAGATGATTATTCGTCAAATCGCAGAACCAAAGAAGAGGTTGTACGCTATGCTCTGGAGCAGAATCATATCACGGATGTAAATGAGGTGCTGATGATTGGTGACCGCAAGTACGATGTGATTGGTGCGGGAGCACTTGGAATCCGTACAGTCGGTGTTTTGTATGGCTTTGGCAGTGAGGAGGAGCTTCTTGCTGCGGGTGCCATTCACCTCGTAAATACGCCGCAGGAGCTGGTGGAGTATCTGGGAAGGTTAACAAAGGTCACGGATGCGAAAGCATTTTGACGATAACAGTTTGAAAAGAAACCAAAGAAAGGATGAGTAAAATGGACAATTCAGTAAAAAATGTCGGAAAGGTTGTGGGAGCTGTGATTGTAATCATCGTCGTTCTGACGGTACTCTTTAATTCCATGTATACGATTAAAGAGCAGGAGCAGGCGGTGGTTACTACGTTTGGCGTTCCGAGTACGGTAAGTGAACCGGGACTTCATGTGAAGATTCCGTTCATTCAGCAGGTAACAAAGGTAAATACCACGATTAAGGGCTTCCCTATCGGCTATGATGAGGTGACTAACCTGTCGAAGGATGATGAATCCTTAATGATTACCTCGGACATCAACTTTGTAAATGTGGATTTCTATGTGGAATACAAGGTGACGGATCCGGTAAAGGCATTGTATGCATCCCGGGAGCCGGTGGTAATCCTGAAAAATGTAGCGCAGTCCTGTATCCGTTCCGTCGTGGGACAGAATGAGGTGGACCGCGTAATCACAACCGGTAAAATCGAGATTCAGAAGGAAATCAAGGAAAGAATTACGGAAATGCTGGAAACGCAGGATATCGGTATTTCTCTGGTAAATATTACAATTCAGGATGCAGAGCCGCCGACCGAGGACGTTATTGTGGCATTTAAGGCGGTGGAGAATGCAAAGCAGGGAAAGGAAACCGCAATTAACAATGCCAAAAAGTATCGTAACGAAAGAATTCCTTATGCGGAGGCACAGGTTGACAAGATTGTGAAGGAAGCTACGGCAAAGAAGGAAGCAAGAATCAACGAAGCAACGGGACAGGCTGCCCGGTTTAATTCCCTGTATGAGGAATACATAAAGTATCCGCTGATTACGAAGCAGAGAATGTATTATGAGGCAATGGAAGAGCTGCTTCCGGATTTGAAGCTGATTATTGACAGTAGTGACGGCTCAGTGGAAAAGCTCCTTCCGATTGAATCGCTGGTCGATTATCCACAGACGGTGACAGAGTAAGGAGGGGAAGACATTATGGGTGAGACATTAGAAAGATATCCAAAGAAATCCAAAACCGGAAGATACGTGGTTCTTGCGATTCTGGTGATTCTTGTTTTTGTACTGGTTGATTCCTGTTTTGTTATTACGGAGCAGGATGAGCATACGCTGATTAAGCAGTTCGGTAAGGTGGAACGTGTTATTTCAAAGCCGGGTGTGAACTTTAAGCTTCCGTTTATCCAGACCGTAGACAAGCTTCCGCAATCGATTCTGATTTATGACCTCAGACCGTCGGACGTTATTACCATGGATAAGAAAACGATGGTGTGTGACTGCTATACGCTGTGGAGAATCACAGACCCTCAGCTCTTTATCCAGACATTAAACTCTATTTCTTATGCGGAGGAACGTATCAATACTACGGTTTACAATTCGTTAAAGAACGTGATTTCCAGTCTTATGCAGGAGGAGGTTATCAGAGGGCGTGACGGTTCCCTCAGTACGAAGATTCGTGACAACATCGGAACATCGATGGAAAAGTTCGGTATTGATCTGATTTCCGTGGAAACGAAGCACCTGGATCTTCCGAGCGACAACAAAAATGCAGTTTACGAGCGTATGATTTCCGAAAGAAATAATATTGCAGCGCAGTATACGGCAGAGGGCGACGCAGAGGCAACGAAGATTCGTACCCAGACGGACAATGAGGTCACAATCAGCCTTTCTGAGGCAAATGCAAAGGCGGAAGAGCTGATTGCAGAGGGTGAAGCAGAGTACATGAGAATTTTGTCTGCAGTGTATGCAGACGAATCCCGCGCGGATTTCTACACCTTTGTACGTTCTCTTGACGCAGCAAAGATTTCCTTACGGGGAAAGAACAAGACGGTAATCCTTTCCGAAGATTCACCGATGGCTCAGATTTTTCAGAGTTTGAAATAAACAAAATAAAACAGGATAAACTGTATAAGAAAGGCGGAACCAAAATGCATATTACATTAACCGGTAACCTCGGAAGCGGAAAATCCACGCTTGGCAAAGTACTTGCAGGCGAGTACGGCTATGAAATTTTCTCTACGGGAAAGGTCATTCGCCAGATTGCCAAGGAGCATGGTGTCAGTGTGCTTGAGATGAACAAGCTGATGGAGAGCGACCATAAATATGACCACATGATTGATGATACAACGGCAAGAATCTCAAGAGAGCAGAAGGATAAGCAGCTTTTGTTTGACTCCCGTCTTGCGTGGAATTTTGTTGAAGAATCGTTTAAGGTATTTTTGTCGGTCAGCCTTCCGATTGCGGCACAGCGTGTCATGAAGGATGCAAGCCGTGGTGCCGTGGAAAGCTATGCCTCCTTAGAGGAGTGTGCAAACAGCCTTCGTGACCGTGCGGCAACCGAGGACCGCAGATACCGTGAAATCTACGGAATAGAGTACTTCAATTACTCCAATTATAATCTGGTACTTGATTCCAGCGATTGTACAACTGAGCTTTTGGCAAAGCTTCTGGTAGAGGAAGCTGCCGAATATGAGGCAAAGAAAGCAAAGGGCGAGAGCTACGGCACAAAATTGATTTTGGATGTAAACCGTTCCGAAGAGGACTTTTCGGAAGAGCGCGCAAAGGGAACGGTGACGAAGGAAGTACTTCACGGAAAAGAATTTCTTGTGATTCGTCTGTAATGCATTTTTTGGAGATGCTGACAAAAATACAATAACATAGCTCGGTCCCGTTTGTACCATACTAAACACAAAAGTATGGTACGGATGGGAGTGAGAGAATGGAAGAAAATCGGGAGAGGGAAGGAAAAAAGAAAAGTCTGTGGAAAAGCCTTGTAACGGTGCTTGCAGTGATTTTGTTTGTCCGTTTTGTGCTTCCGCTTTTTCTTCCGTTCGTACTGGCATATTTTCTGGCGGAGCTTCTTGCTCCGGCAGCGCGGTGGCTGAAAAAAAACCTCCATATTCCTGTTTCTGTTGGCGGTGCTGCGTTAATCCTGATTACGCTTTTTACGCTTGGACTTGGTCTTTTCTTTTTCCTTCGGCTGTTTTGCCGGCAGGTGCTTGCTTTTTCTGAGAATTTTGAAAGCTTCCGGGCAGCCTTTCTTGGATGTGCGCACACCATCTGCGGCTGTGTAGACCGTTGGTTTTGTCTGGACGCCGGGACGTCGGAGGCTTTTGTATTGCGGAATCTGCCAAAGGCGGAAAGGATGCTTAGGGAGGATACACTTACGGCACTTTTCGAGAACAAAGCTGCAATTGTACGTTTTTTTGCGGGACTGTTTACGGAAACCATTGTGACCTTTGCGGCAGCGGTACTGTTTCTGGGATATCGGGAACGACAGGAAAAACGCGGCGAAAAGGATGCGCTGCTGGCAAAAGCGGATAAAATGAAGCACCGGCTCTACGCGGCAGGTGCAGCGTATTTAAAGACGGAGCTTTTGCTGACGATTCTGATTGCGGTATTGTGCAGCATAGGGCTTCTCTTCGTAAAGCGGGACTATGCGCTGGTGCTTGGCATTCTGGTCGCTGTTTTGGATGCATTTCCGGTCATCGGGTCCGGATGTGTACTGGTACCCTGGAGTATTCTCTGCCTTGTGCAGGGTCATCCCGGGCAGGCAGGGATTTTAATCGTTACCTACGTGGCCTGTATTATCGTCCGGGAGGTTTTGGAGCCGAGACTTCTCGGGGATAAAATTGGGATTCCTCCGTTGTATACGCTTATGGCAGTATACCTTGGAGTAAAACTGTTTGGGATATTTGGAGTTATCCTCGGACCGTTGTGTCTGGTGATGCTTCGTTATGAAACGGATTAGGGGGATTTTACGTATGACAAAGCTTTTGTTTCGGTTATTTATCAGGGAAGGAAATGACGGAGCGGAAACTGCTTCGAGAGCAGAGTACGGACGGCTGGCCGGAATGGTCGGGATTGCCTGTAACGTTCTGCTGTTTGCTTTGAAATTTCTGATTGGTACGCTGTCTGCCTCGGTATCTATTACCGCAGATGCATTAAACAACCTTTCCGATGCATCCTCGAGTATTATCAGCCTGCTTGGTTTTAAGCTTGGAAGCCGTCCTGCAGACGAGGAACACCCGTACGGACATGCCAGATATGAATATCTGGCAGGACTTACTGTAGCGGTTATGATTATGGTTATCGGAGTGGAGTTGTTTAAGAGCTCCTTTCAGAAGATAATTCATCCGGCAGAAGTAGAATTTGGTCCGGCAATTGTTGTGGTACTCGTTTTGTCGATTCTGGTAAAGCTATGGATGGCACAGTTTAACCGTACGGTTGGTAAAAAAATTAATTCACAGACCCTGCTTGCTACGGCAGCAGACAGCAGAAATGATGTGATTACAACAGCGGCTGTTTTAGTGGCATCCGTTATCTCTGCAGTGGTTGGAGTTGAACTTGATGGATTTATGGGAGTTGCAGTGTCTGTTTTCATTCTCTACAGTGGTTTCGGTATCATCCGTGATACGCTCGATCCGTTGCTTGGTAAGGCACCGGAGCCGGAGGTGGTGGAGGAAATCCGAAACCGCATTATGGAATATCCGGGCGTTTTGGGCACTCATGATCTTATGGTGCATGACTATGGTCCGGGACGTCAGTTTGCAAGTGTTCATGTAGAGGTGGCGGCCGAGGAGGATATTCTTAAAAGTCATGATATTGTTGATAATATTGAGCGCGACTTCCACAAAAGCATGAATTTGCATCTGGTGGTACATATGGATCCGATTGTGACGGGAGATGAGCGTGTGGGAGACATGCGGAGCTGGCTTTCCGAGCATGTTCCGTTGATTCATCCGAAGCTTACGGTACATGATCTTCGAATTGTACCGGGAGATACGCACACGAATCTGATTTTCGACTGTGTAATACCACATGAGCTGAACGGGAAAGAAGCGGAGGTAAAACGCCGGATTGCGGAGCTGGTATCAAAGGAGTTTCCGCAGTACTTCTGCGTTATTTCAATCGATCACAGCTTTTCTGTGATTCACCATGACTGACCGGGAAAGGACAGCTTTGGGCAGACTGTGTCTGCAAAAGCGGGAAAGCCCGGAGACTGAGGAAATGTAGATGAAATTTTTACTGGTGGCAGTGAATGCAAAATATATTCACTCAAATCCTGCGGTTTACAGCCTTTGCGCTTTTTTGCCGGAGGAGCTTAGAGACTGTACGGAGATTGCGGAATACACAATCAACCAGAAATCAGGGGATATTCTGGAGGATATTTACAAACGAAATCCCGATGTTATCGGATTTTCGTGCTACATCTGGAATATTGAAACGGTGCGGGAGGTGCTTTATGAGCTTCCGAAGCTGCTTTACCGGGTGCCGGTGTGGCTTGGCGGTCCTGAGGTCAGCCATAATGCAGGGGAGCTTCTCGCAGAGTTTCCGGGGGTAACGGGTGTAATGCTCGGAGAAGGGGAGAAGACCTTTTCTGAGCTGCTGCGGTTTTATCTGGAAAAGGAGAAGAATGGGCAGAAGCCTGACAGGCTGGGGGAACAGAAAACGGAGGATAACGCTGTGTCCGGACTTTCCGCTATCGCGGGGCTGTATCTGCGAAGCGGGGTCACGGCAGAACGGGAACCGATGGAGATGGACGCGCTTCCGTTTTTATACCGGCACCCAGAGCGGTTTGAAAACAGGATTATTTATTATGAATCCCAGAGAGGATGCCCGTTTGGGTGCAGTTATTGTTTGTCCTCGATTGAAAAAACAGTCCGGCAGCGTGACCTTTCGATTGTAAAACGGGAGCTCTCGGTTTTTTTGGAGCATAAGGTGAAGCAGGTCAAGTTTGTTGACCGGACCTTTAACTGCAGGGAAGCGCATGCACTGGCAATCTGGAGCTATCTTGCGGAGCATGATAACGGGGTGACGAATTTTCATTTTGAAATCGCTGCGGAGCTTTTGACAGAGGCTGCGTGTGAGGTTCTGAAAACGATGCGTCCGGGACTGGTCCAGCTGGAAATCGGTGTGCAGACAACCAATCCGGATACCCTTCGCGCCATCAACCGGGCAGCGCGGCCGGACCGGCTGAAAAAGGCGGTTGAGACGATTCATTCCTTCGGCAATATCCATCAGCATCTGGATTTGATTGCGGGACTTCCGTTAGAGGATTACGAAAGCTTTGCGCGCTCCTTTAACTGGGTCTTTGCCCTGGAGCCGGAACAGCTTCAGCTTGGATTTCTGAAGGTACTGCATGGTTCACAGATGGAGAAGGATGCAGAAAAATACGGTATCTGCTACCGGCATACCCCGCCGTATGAGGTGCTCTATACGAAGGACATTTCCTATGAGGAAATCTGCAGGCTGAAAAAAATCGAAGAGATGGTGGAGCTCTATTATAACAGCAGGCAGTTTGTTACGACGCTTCGTTTTCTCGTAAAGGAGTTTGCTTCTCCGTTTTCCATGTTTGAGAGTCTGGCAGATTTTTATAAACGGAAGGGCTTCTTTGTGAACCAGCCGGCGCGCAGCTACCGGTATGAGGTGCTGCTTGAGTTTATGAATGAAACGCTTGAAAATAACAAAGCCGGGGCTTCACAGGAGAATGCAGACGGCCGGTTGTTTTACCGGGAGTGTCTGATATATGATTTGTATTTGCGGGAAAATCTGAGGACACGACCGGAATTTGCCCCGGAGCCGGCAGAGTATAAGGAAGAGGCACGCCGCATTTATGGGCGGGAGGAGAAGGAACGCTCACTTCTGCCCGGATATACCGGCTTTGACAGGAAACAGATGGCGAAAATGACACATCTGGAGCCGTTTGTTTACCGCGTCTGGGAAAAAGAGGAGAGTTGCTGCAGAGTACGGTTGCAGCAGAGGACGTTTGTTTTATTTGATTATGAAAACAGGGATCCTTTGAGTGGAAATGCGCGGGCAGTGGAAGTGGAGAAATGGTAGCATTTTGTGTTTGAATTCAAAAGAGGAGGAGAGCGATTGTATCAGATATTTTGTACGGTGTTATTTGCCGTTTCATTTGTACTGCTGGTTCTTTTGGTTTATTTCTTTAAAAATCGTATTTCTCTTTATTATGCAATGCTGTTTTGTACGATTGTGGTGACAAATTTCGGTTATGCACTGCTCTCTGTTGCACAAAATGAGGAAGCGGCCGATGTAGCGAACATGACGGTCTATCTCGGAGCCTGCTTCAGCCCGTTTTTTCTTTTGATGTGTGTTACCGAGTTATGTAGTGTTGAACTTCCCAAAATGGTCCGGGTTGCCGGTGTGCTTGTGGAAGCGGCAATTCTTTCGGTGATAGCAACCAACCGGTATCATCATCTGTATTATAAGAGCGTGGAACTGGTTCAGAGAGGTTCTGTAATTTTTCTGGAAAAAGAATATGGCGTTCTGCATCTGTTATATCCGGTTTCTCTGTTAGGTATGGTTTTGACCGGTATTCTGATTATTTCGGTGTCTTTTTTCCGTAAAAAGATCGTATCCTATATAACGTGCACCGTGCTGCTCGTTCTGACGTGTCTGCTTCTTTTGATTTATGGACTGGAACGTTATTTTCAATTTCCGGTGGAGCTGCTGCCGCTTGGATATGTAATTGCGCAAATCGGTGTTTTATTACTCCTGATTAGAATCAGTCTTTATGACGTGACTGCGATTTCTGCGGATTACATGATGCAGAGCATGGAGTACGGAGTTGTAGTTTGCGATAATGCCGGAAGGCTTGCCGGGGTAAACGAAGCTGCAAAATTGTGGTTTCCGGAATTGGCGGAGCTGAACATCGATTATGTAGTCCATCGCGAGGATACAGGCTTCCTTCGTCAGCTTCAAAGGTGGATTCGGGAAAAGGATGAAAAAGAGAATTGCTTTTTTGAACAAAACGGTTATGTGATAGAAGCAAGACACCGGTGCCTGACGCAGAGGTTTGGAAAAAAGATTCATTGTATCAGTCTGCGTGATGATACCCAGGAACAGAAATACCGGAAGCTGATTGAAAACTATAATGAAAATCTTGCGCGGGAGGTAGACGAGAAAACAGAGCAGCTTTCCCAGATGCGTCAGGATATTACGCTTAGTATGGCGAGTATTGTTGAAAACAGAGACAATAATACCGGAGGTCATATCAAACGGACCAGTGATGTGATAAAGGTTTTTGTTAATCATCTTCTGGAGGAGGGAGAGCAGGCAAAGCTTACTCCTGCGATTGCAAAAAAGATTATCAATGCTGCACCGTTACATGATTTCGGTAAGATTGCAATTCCGGACCGTATTCTGAACAAGCCGGGCAAATTCGATCCGGAGGAGTACGAGCTCATGAAAATGCATCCGGAGAAGGGGGCAGTAATCGTGTCGCAGATCCTTCAGAATGTGGATGATGCGGTATTTCGTGAAATTGCGGTAAACATTGCACATTACCACCATGAAAAGTGGGACGGAACGGGTTACCCGTCCGGTATTGCGGGGGAGCAGATTCCGTATGAAGCCCGGATTATGGCACTTGCGGATGTGTTTGATGCACTGGTCAGCAGGCGCGTGTATAAGGAGCGTTTTGGGTATGACAGGGTATTCGAGATGATAGAGGAAGCCTGTGGAACGCAGTTTGATCCGGTGCTTTGCAGAAAATTTCTGGAATGTCGCAACGAACTGATTCTGATGTATGATTCCTACAGCGAGACGTAAGGTTTTGGTTTCTGAATCAGAACATAATCTTTTGCCGGGAAAACTTCTGTAAGAAAGCCGGTTGACAAAAAAGAAAAATTCGGTTAAGATACACATATATTTTAGAGTGGCGATGAAGAGGAATAGTACAGTAAGCTGCCTGTCAGAGAAGGAGGATGCGGAGTTCCGTATGGTGTGAGCCTCCGCTGGTAAGCACCGGAACCGGCCTTGGAGCTTTCGTGCGATGAGTACGACGTGGCCCTACGTTATCGGGGAATACAGTGATAGCTGTGTGAGAGAGTCGGTTGTGGCCGGCTAAGAAGGGTGGTACCGCCGAATGATGCTTGTTTGGTCCCTTCTACGGGAGTTCCCGTAGAAGGGACTTTTCTGTGTGTGAACATACGAAGCATGTGACGGCACAACGAGGGTATGTCTGCGGTTCCCGGTAATTTCAGCTGTAAAGAAAGGAGATTTATTATGGCAAATGACAAGAAGATGGTGGAGGCAATTACCTCAATGGAGGATGATTTCGCACAGTGGTATACGGACATTGTGAAGAAGGCAGAATTAGTTGAGTATTCCGGAATTAAGGGCTGCATGATTATTCGTCCGGCCGGTTATGCAATCTGGGAGCTGATTCAGAAGGAACTGGACCGGCGCTTTAAGGAGACCGGAGTTGAGAACGTTTATATGCCGATGTTTATTCCGGAAAGCCTTTTGAACAAGGAAAAGGATCATGTGGAAGGCTTTGCACCGGAGGTGGCATGGGTAACGCATGGTGGCGGAGAGAAGCTTCAGGAGCGTCTCTGCGTTCGTCCGACCTCTGAGACGCTGTTCTGCGATTTTTATTCAAAGATTATCAGCTCCTATCGTGATCTTCCGAAGGTTTACAATCAGTGGTGTTCGGTAGTACGTTGGGAAAAGACCACAAGACCGTTCCTTCGTTCCATGGAGTTTTTGTGGCAGGAGGGCCATACGGCACATGCAACCGCTGAGGAAGCTGAGGCAAGAACGATTCAGATGTTAAATCTGTATGCTGATTTCTGTGAGGAAGTGCTTGCAATTCCGATGGTTCGCGGTCGTAAAACGGAGAAGGAGAAGTTTGCGGG
>CALZBV010000007.1 GCA_945622055.1 uncultured Clostridia bacterium | reverse complement strand
CTTTGGTGCGGCAAATGCCTATGCGTTCATGGTATTTTGTCTGTTATATACGCCGTGTGTTGCAACGATTGGTGTAATGCGGCGTGAATTAAAATCCCTGAAGCTTACGGTGGCGGCGGTTTTTGGACAGCTTCTGATTGCCTGGGTTATGTCGGTACTGGTGTATGCGGTGTTGTCGATTTTTTAATGATTCATAGGTGGCTTTGTTTTGAAAATGGAAGAACCTGTTTCTTTGCTGTTTTCAAAACGAAGCCTCTTTTTTCTTCCGTTTTTGAATAATCTGCGTTCTTTCGGTGAAACTATTCATGCGATGAAAATGCAAGGGATGGAATTCTCCATTGTTTTGGAAGAGAGGAGCGGAGTAAAGATATGAAAAAGAGCAATGAACAGAAAAAGAAGGAGATGCGGATTGCAATTACGTATGGTGCGGTAGGGATAATTGCACTTGCTGCAATTGCAGTGGGCATTGTGAACCGGGGAGAAAAGGCACCGAAAATCAACCTGAATGCGACCCCGACGCCAATTTCCGCAGGACCGACTGCCGGTGACGGACAGACCCCAAAGGGGCAGAAAACACCGGAAGGTGAACAAAATCCGGGGAAGGCTGTGCCGGGACAGATGGCGCAGGGCCGGACGGAGCAAGGAGGGAGTGAGCATCAGGGTCAGACGGTTGGGCAGGCAGAAGGAAACCGGCCGGGAGGAACCCAGAATGAAACCTCCGGCACAGAGGTAGCTTTGGGAGACAGAAAAACAGATACGGAGCCAAAACAAACGGCTGGGCAGACGACGGGAGACAAAAGCATCGGAGCTGAAACACAGGTAGCGGGAAATGACCCGGTGAAAGAAAGCAGTGAAGCTCCGGTGGAGAGTGGAAGTGAGGTTCCGGTCATAAATCCGGATTCAATTCTTTCAGGCTTGTCGTTTTCGGCGCAGACCGGAATGCTTTGGCCGGTAACCGGGGAAGCTCTGGTATCGTTTAGTCCGGATCATCTGATTTATAACAAAACACTGGACAGCTACCGTACGACGGATTATGTGGTGCTTTCCGGAGCAGTCGGCACACAGGTGTGTGCAGCGGCCGAAGGTGTAGTGACATCGGTTTCTGAGGAGCTTCGCACCGGTACCACAATTACAATGCGGGTTGCAGAAAACTATGAAATTGTCTACGGACTTCTTTCCGATGTAGCGGTAAAGGAAGGAGACCGTATTCAGGAAGGAACCGTCATCGCCCGGATTTCCGAGCCGACCCGGTACTTTGTGGAGGAAGGCAGCGGCCTTTATCTGAAGGTGTTGGAAAACGGGGCACCGGTCAATCCGATGTTGTTTTTGAGGGAAAATGAGTAAGGGAAGGTTTTTTTGGAGGCGGAACTTTATACTGAGAATGTCATACAATAAAATATGCAGTCGGTATATTTACGCGGAAATATGTTGCACGAGCATGGTAAGATACAAGTTTTGCCGACTGCTTGAGCATAGATGAGGGGGACCGTTTTTTGGTCCCCCTCTTAAGTTTTTCCGGAATAATTCCGATATACAATATGGAGAGGTGCACCCAAAATGGGGCAGAAAGGAAACGTACACCTTAGGAGGAAAGCGATGGAACATAGAAAATCAAGGAAAAAATCAAGGAAAAAATCAAGGAAAATACGATACCGGCTGCCGGTACTGATGGGAGTTCTGTTTGCAGCTGCGATGGTTGCAAGGCCGGGAGTAAGTGCATCGGCAGCGAAGGCAACGCCGACACCAAAGCCGACGCCGGCCCCGGAGCGTAAGGTAGCTACACTTACGGCAGTATATACCGGGAAAACGGAGCTCGTAGGACACGCAATCGACCTGAAGAAGCTGACGGTCATGGGGCTTTATACGGACGGAAGCTATGAGAAGATTACCGGCTATGCCCTGTCGGAATATGTGATTACGAAGGCAGGGAGCAATGAAATTAAAGTGAGCTATGACGGCGTTTCTACCTCGATTGTGATTGAGGGGAAAAAGCTTTCGGGGATTTATGCGTATTACAAGCAGGGAGAGCTGACGGTCGGTGAGCAGCTGAAGAAATCGGAGATTATGGTCTGGGCAACCTATTCAGACGGTTCCGGTGAGGAAATCACAGACTATGCATTGCCGAACAACGTCGTGAAGGAGGTCGGTGCGAATACGTTTGTGGTTTCGTACGAAGGAAAGAATACCACATTTACCGTAATGGGAAAAAAGGTAAAGCTGCCAAAGGAGATTTATGCTTACTACACCGGACCGAGCCTTATTGTTGGCAGCGCGCCGAAACGGAGTGATTTTAATGTAACGGTAGTCTACAACGATAATACAATTGAGTCGATTTCGGATTTTGAGGTTTCACCGTCGGTAGTGCAAAAGGAGGGCGAGAATAAGTTCCTGATTTCTAAGGGAGAGCTGACCACAGAGGCAAAGCTGACCGGAATTGCCAAAACGATTGAGTCCATAACGGCAGAATACACCGGATTTCCGCTTGTGATCGGAACGACGGTCAACAAGGATGACATCAGGGTAGTAGCTACCTACAACGATAACAGTAAGGATACGGTCAAGAGCTTCACTCTGTCGAGTCCGGTCGTGTATCAGATTGGTGATAATGTCATTACGGTTTTTTGTGATAAAGCAACAGCGACCATTAAGGTACGCGGTGTGGAAGGTGAAATCGTTGATTTTAATAAGGCAGTAGAGGCGACACTCAAGGACGGAGCTGCGTCTCTGGATATCCGGATTGCGATGAACGAAAAGGCAGACCGCAATATGGTGACGGTGCGGAAGCTGTCCCAAGCACTGGTAAAAAAGGCAATGCAGCGGATTGTGAATACAGACCGCTTTCTTGCGGTGGATATTTCCTTTGATGATCCGGAGTTAGCTCTTTTCCTTCCGATGACGGTGCGCGTTTCTGTTCCGGAGGGATATCAGAAGGAAGATTTTGCGGTTTTTTATACGACGAACCGCAAGACTATCATGGCGCAGATGAATGGCTCCTTTCAGAAGGACGGGACGTATGAGTTTAAGATGTTCCAGCCGGGAACGTATATAATTGCTGATTGTTCGAAAAAGATTTATGTGGAGGAAATCATCTTAGATAAAGAAGAGGTCTCGCTTGCGGTTGGAAAGAGCTATTCCATCAGACCGGTGATTCATCCGTTTGAGGCTACGAACCAGGAACTCAGCTACACGTCCTCCAGACCGCAGATTGCAACTGTATCCGAAGACGGACTGGTTACGGCCCATAGTGTGGGAAGCACGGTAATCACTGTGGAGGCGCAGGATGGAAGCGGGAAAACAGAGTATGTGTTATTACGCGTAACAAAAAAATAAAAAAGCACTTGACAAAAGCAAGGTCACGAATTATACTGTGCATATGCCGTATATACGGCATATGCACAGTATATTTTTTGAAGGGCAATGTGAAAATAGAGTATTATTCACACGACCGGATGTTGCCGGCATTAAAGCAACACGATATATTTGTGTCGCAATCTGTAGCATTTCGCATGAGAGGTGAAATGTTAAATCCAAACAGATTGCGAAATATGGGGGATTCTTATGAGAAAAAAATTATTTCAGACGGCAACAGCAGTGCTTGCACTGACGATGTTACTCGCAGCACCGGGCTGTAAAAAGCAGGAGACCACAGCAGATGTGTCTCCGACCATTACGGCGGAGCTTACGAAGGAACCGGAAGCAACCCCGGAGCCAACCGCAGAGCCGACGAAGGAACCAGCTGCAGAGCCGACGAAGGAACCAGCTGCAGAGCCGACGAAGGAGCCAACCGCAGAGCCGACGAAGAAACCGGCTGCAGAGCCGACGAAGGAACCAACGGCAGAGCCGACCGATGCACCAACGCCGGAGCCGACCATAGAACCGACCGGGTCTGTGGTACAGGGAGAGCATGTCCGCGTAGCAGAGAAGCTTAGTGAGAAGGATCATGCTACGGTAGTTAGTACCACGGAAACGCTGCTTGCGTCTGTTGCTTCCATTGAGGGTGAAGAGATTACGGCGAAGCCGTTGTTTTGGAAGGTAACGGATCCCGACGGAGAGGGTGTTCTGTATTTGCTTGGCTCTTTCCACATTACCGATTCCAGGGCATATCAGGTACACCCGGAGATTAAAAAGGCTTATGAGGCCTCGGATGCGGTAGCACTGGAATTTGACCTTCTTCCGTATGTTTCAATCCAGTCGAAGGCACTTGAAATGTATTCCGCTTATGTAGACACGAACCTTAAGACGGTAGACAAGGTAATCGGTAAGGAGCTTTATGAGAAGGCGAAAGCCTTTCTGACAGAGTACAATTCCTATGTGGCAGGTCTTGAGTACTACAAGCCGTATTACTGGGATTCCCTGATGACAAACATTGTATATCAGATGGCCGGAATCGGTGATGTCATCGGTTATGATTTGTACTTTGACAGTCTCGCATACCGTGACGGGAAAACGATTTTAGAGTTTGAGAGCATGGAGGCACAGAATGAACTGCTGCTTTCTGCAGACAACAGAATGTACATTAATGATATTGAAAGTGTGCTGGATGAGGAGTCCAGAAAAGAGATGATTGAGGAGGCAGGAAAGCTTTATGAAGGCTGGCTTTCCGGTGATGAAGAGGCACTGACCGAGCTTGTAAATCCGGACTATTCCGACCCGGAATTCCTTGCACTGGAAGAGGATTTTCAGGAGAATCTGAAGGCTTATAATAAGGCAATGTATGAGGAGCGCAACAATGGTATGGCAGCCGGCATGAAGGAGTGTATTGAAAATGGTACGGTAACGCTTTGCATCGTCGGAACGGCACATTTTCTTGGAGAAACCGGTGCGGTGAACCAGTTAAAGAAAGCTGGATATATTGTAGAACAGATTGTATTAGAATAAAAAATGGCGGGAATTGTGTAAAATCGTAGCAATTCCTGCTTTTTTATGTTATCATGGAGGAAAAGTACGATTGGAGCAAGGGAGAACGATTATGTTTATTTCTGATGCAGTAAAATATATTGGTGTAGATGACCGAGGGATTGATTTATTTGAGAGTCAGTATCCGGTGGAAAATGGTGTTTCTTACAATTCTTACCTGATTTTGGATGAGAAAACGGCGCTGATGGATACGGTGGATTTGCGTGGACTTGAAGGCTGGAGCCAAAAGCTTTCGGAGGCACTTTCCGGTCGCAGTCTGGATTACATTGTGGTGCAGCATATGGAGCCGGACCATTCCGGAAGCCTGGCATATGCACTTGAGCAGTATCCGGATGCAGTTGTAGTTGGAACCGCGAAAACATTTATGTTCATCAACCAGTTTTTTGCGGTGGATATTTCCGGAAGAAAGCTGGAGGTAAAGGAAGGCGATACGCTTTCTTTGGGAACGCATACGCTTCAGTTTGCAACGGCGCCGATGGTGCACTGGCCGGAGGTTATGGTTACCTACGAGAGCACGGAAAAGCTTCTGTTTTCTGCGGACGGGTTCGGAAAGTTCGGTGCATTGGATACCGAAGAGGACTGGGCTTGTGAGGCAAGAAGATACTACTTTAACATTGTCGGAAAATATGGTGCAGCAGTGCAGACGCTTCTTAAGAAGGTAAAGGGACTGGATATTCAGAAGATTCTGCCGCTTCATGGACCGGTTTTAACTGAAAATCTCGGATACTACCTCGGTCTTTACGATACCTGGTCCGGCTATGCACCGGAAACGAAGGGTGTATTTATTGCCTACGCTTCTATTCACGGCAATACGAAAAAAGTCGCTGAACTGCTTGCGGACAAGCTTCGCGGACTTGGAGAGGAGAAGGTCGTGGTAACGGATCTTGCCCGTGCGGATATTGCGGAATGTGTGGAGGATGCGTTCCGGTATGACCGTATGGTGCTATGTGCGGCTACGTATGATGGCGGTGCATTTGTTCCGATGGAAGATTTCCTGCATCATTTACAGATTAAGACGTACCAGAACCGTACCGTTGGTCTTGTGGAGAACGGAACCTGGGCTCCGATGGCAGCAAAGGCTATGCGTGGATATTTAGAGTCAATGAAGAATATTACAATTCTTGAGGAGGTTGTGACGATTAAATCTACATACAAAGCAGAAAACGAGGAAGCACTGGACAGGCTGGCTACGGCAATCATTCAGAAATAGTGCCGGAAAACATAGTAAATATATAAAAAGCTGCCTCAAACATCTGAGGCAGCTTTTTGCGTAATGTTCCTGTAAAAGAAGTATTATTAGCCCTGAAGTAAGGAAAGAACGCCCTGGGTGGACTGATTTGCCTGAGCGAGCATCGACTGGGAAGCCTGAGACAGGATGTTGTACTTGCTGTATTCCACCATCTCGGAAGCCATATCCACATCGCGGATACGGGATTCTGCCTGCTGTAAGTTCTCAGCGGAGGTATCAAGGTTTGCAATGGTGTGCTCTAAGCGGTTCTGAACTGCACCGAGGGTAGAACGCTGCTTGGAAACCTTTTCGATTGCTGCGTCGATGGCCCCGATGGAGGAGGATGCACGCTCCTGGGTATCTACACGGACATTGTTGCCGTTGATGCCGAGTGCTGCTGCACTCATATCGCCGATGTTAAAGCTCATGGTCTGTCCTTCGTTTGCACCTACCTGAAGGGTCATTCCACCGGAGGAGGCAACGCTGTCGTAGCTGTTCTGGGTAAGAAATGCATCGTCATCACCGAGACCGGTACCGCCTGCTAAGGTAATGGTTTTGGTAGTAGTGGAGCTGGTGACGAAAAGAGTGTTTGGAGCATCCGGGGAACCGGATACACCGCTTAGTTCAACGCTTACGCTCAGTCCTGCGGTAGCCAGGAGGTCTTCAATGTCCTCTGCGGTATACTCCTTACCGGACTGTAAGTGAAGCTCATATTTTGCCGGAGTTGTAACTGCACCGGTGATGTTGGCACCGGACATATTGTAGGTCGGCGGGGTGGCAAGCTTTGCCTCGTCCTTGCCTGCGTCTGCATCAAACATGAACTTGATGTCAATGTTGTAATCGGCACCATACTTATTCGAAGTAATCTTTACGGTATCGGCACCAACGAAGTTTGCGGTAACGAGCTGTTCCTGCTTGGTTGCCTTCTGACCGGCAACGGTGCCGTTGGTTGCTCCTACCGTGGAGGAGCTTGCGGTGTAAACACCGGTGGCAAGCTTTACGGTAATATTAGCCGGAGTGTTGGTTGCGGAGGAATCCTCCTGCTTTGCATTTTTTATCAGGGTATCAATATCTGCCTGTGTGTAGGTTTTGTTGTTTGCAAGGCTGATGGTAAGGTTCTTTCCGGCTGCATCCCAGATGGCAGATTCGCCACCGGTTGTCGCATTCGTGTTTGTTGTAATCTTTACACCTGCAATATCAGAGGTGATAAACGCACCCAGCTTTCCGTTGTAATCACCGTACTTCGGACCTGCAGTGGTCGTAGAGGTGTTGGTGCCGTCGAAGGAGCCGTCAAGAAGCTTCATGGTGTTAAACTCGGTCGTTTCAGCGATACGGTCCAACTCGTCCTGAAGCTGCTCAATCTCGTCCTGGATGTTGTCACGGTCGTTGTCGGTTTCGGTACCGTTTGCTGCCTGAACGGCAAGCTCACGCATTCTCTGTAAGATAGAGTGGGATTCGTTTAATGCACCCTCAGCGGTCTGGATTAAGGAAATACCGTCCTCTGCGTTAGAGGAAGCCTGCGTAAGACCACGAATCTGGGAACGCATTTTTTCGGAAATTGCAAGACCGGCTGCATCATCCGCTGCACGGTTGATACGATAACCGGAAGAAAGCTTTTCTGTAGATTTTGCCTGGGATTTGGAAACCGAGCCAAGCATACGGTTTGCATTCATAGCCTGCATATTGTGCTGAACGATCATTGCCATAATAATTACCTCCCGATAGATAAGTAAGAATTAGCTCCTGCTGAGCCTGCGATAGGTTGTATTTTAATGAATACAGTCACTCGAATCCATTCGGGGTATCACTGAGTCCTTTCAGCACCAACTGCGGTTCATTCACTTGTTAAATATATCGACAAAAAAATCGCATACTTAACCAATAATGAAAAAAAATTCATTTAAAATCAAAAAAAGCCGCGAAAACGCGACTTTTTTTGATTTCAACCTATCGGGACTTAGAATATCCTTACGGAATTTGGCTAATATGATATTATACAGTATGGCGCTTAGCCCTGTAAGAGGGAAAGAACACCCTGCGTAGACTGGTTTGCCTGGGTGAGCATGGACTGGGAGGCCTGGGAGAGAATATTGTTTTTACTGTACTCTACCATCTCAGAGGCCATATCAACATCACGGATACGGGACTCTGCAGTCTGCAGATTTTCTGCGGAGGTATCAAGGTTTGAAATGGTGTGCTCCAGACGGTTCTGAACTGCACCGAGGGTGGAACGCTGCTTGGAAACCTTCTCGATAGCCTTATCAATGGCAGAGATGCTTGCGGAAGCTCTGTCCTGCTCATCCACGCGGACACTCTGTCCGGAAACACCGAGAGCGGAGGCGCTCATATCTCCAATCGTGAAGGAAAGTGTCTGCCCCTCGTTTGCACCGACCTGAAGCTTCATGCCGCCCGTAGCGTTTACGCTGTCGTAAGAGTTCTGGGTAAGGAAAGCATCCTCATCACCGAGTCCTGCACCGTTTTCCAGAGTGATTAATTTGGATACGGTAGAGTCGGTTACGAAAATGGTGTTCGGCTGATCCGGGGAACCGGCCACACCGCTTAATTCAACAGAAACATTCAGACCTGCTTCTGCAAGAAGGTCCTCAATATCCTCTGCGGTGTATTCCTTACCGGACATAAGGGAAAGCTCATAGCCTGCCGGAGTGGTTACCGCATTATCAAGACTGGTAGCGGCATTCATGGCATAGACAGGAGAGGTGGTAACCTTCGCACCCTCTTTTCCCTCATCTGCATTAAATTTCAGGTTAATGGTGATATTATAGTCTTTACCATATTTGTTTGAGGTGATTTTTATTGTGTCTGCACCGACAAATTTGCTACCGGTAACAAAGGTTTCCGTTTTAGTTGCTTTTACGCCGGCTACGGTACCGGTGGTTGTTTTGGCGGTAGCTGTGGAAGCAGTAAATATGCCGGTGGCAAATTTCAAGGTTACATCAGCAGGAGCGCTGGTTGCGGTAGAGTCCTCCTGCTTTGCATTTTTAATTAAGTTATCAATATCAGCCTGGGTATAGGTCTTGTTGTTTGCAAGGTTAATCGTCAGCTTTTTGCCTGCACCGTCCCAGATTGCGGATTCACCGCCCACGGTTGCGGAGGTGTTTGTCGTAATCTGTACACCGGCCACATCGGAGGTAATGAAAGCACCAAGGGTTCCGTCGTACTGGCCGTACTTCGGACCTGCAGAGGTATTGGTGGAGGCAACTCCGTCGAAGGAACCGTCCAGGAGCTTCATGGTGTTAAATTCGGTCGTTTCTGCGATACGGTCAAGCTCGTCCTGAAGCTGTTCGATTTCGTCCTGGATGTTGGAACGGTCGGAATCGGTTTCGGTTCCGTTTGCTGCCTGAATGGCAAGCTCACGCATTCTTTGTAAAATGGAATGGGATTCGTTTAAGGCACCCTCTGCAGTCTGGATTAAGGAAATACCGTCCTCTGCATTGGTGGAAGCCTGAGAAAGTCCGCGGATCTGGCTTCTCATTTTTTCGGAAATTGCAAGACCGGCTGCATCATCCGCTGCGCGGTTGATACGGTAGCCGGAAGAAAGCTTTTCAGTAGATTTTGCCTGGGCGTTGGAAACAATGCCCAGCATACGGTTGGCATTTACTGCCTGCATATTGTGTTGAACAATCATTGCCATAGTAGGTCCCTCCTTGAATGGATATAGATAGGTTGTTTTTCTTTCATGAAGTACAGTTTTTCGAATCCGTTCGAGAAGTAACCAAGTCCGTTTGGCATAACTGAGTTCACCGATTTGTTTCATATATCGGCTCGTTATTCTTTGAACTTAACAGAAAGATGAATTTTTTGTAAAATAGTCGGAAATATGGAAATAAACGGTGTGCCGGGAGTACTGTTTCATTGACACTATTGCTAAATTTTGCTATAATCAACGCGGTGTAAAAATACGAAAATAGTACGAAAGAAAGAACGGAGGTTTTTTATGCTGAAATTGGCTCGTTATTTGCGCCATTACAAAAAGGAAAGCGTAATCGGTCCGCTGTTTAAGATGCTGGAGGCATTCTTTGAGCTTCTGGTTCCGATTGTGATGGCGAAAATGATTGACATCGGTATCGCACAAAACGATAAATCCTACATTTTTAAGTGTGCGATGATTCTGGTATTGTTTGGTGTGCTCGGTCTGGCATGTTCCCTGACGGCACAGTTTTTTGCGGCAAAAGCATCGGTGGGCTTCGGTACAGAGCTTCGTGATGATTTGTTCGCACATATGAACCGCTTCTCCTATGCGGAGCTTGATAAAGCAGGAACTTCGACGCTGGTAACCCGTATTACCTCGGATATGAACCAGGTTCAGTCCGGTGTGAACATGATTCTTCGTCTGTTTTTAAGATCTCCGTTTATCGTAATCGGTGCACTGGTAGCTGCGTTTCTGGTAAACGTGAAGGTGGCGCTTATTTTCGTGGTGGCGGCTCCGGTTCTGGCGCTTATCATTTATGGTATCATGGTGCTTACGATTCCGATGTATGCGAAGGCGCAGAAGGCGTTGGACAAGATTTTGCTCGGAACACGTGAGGGTCTCAATGGTGCCCGTGTTATCCGTGCGTTTGGAAGACAGCAGGATGAAACGAAGGAGTTCTGTGATGACTGTGAGCATCTGTTAGCGCTTCAGAACCGTGTGGGACGTGTTTCCGTGGCAATGAACCCGCTGACCTATATTGTGGTGAATCTTGCGATTGCGGCGATTATTCTGCAGGGCGGGCATCAGGTAGATGCCGGGATTCTTACGCAGGGTGAGGTAATTGCGCTTGTCAACTATATGACGCAGATTCTGAATGCACTGGTGGCTTTGCAGGTACTGATTGTATCCTTTACAAAGGCAGTTGCCTCCGCCCACCGCATCAATGAGGTTCTGGCACTTTCTCCGACTGTTCTTGACAAGGAAAATACAATCCCGGCAAAGAACTCTTCAGATACAAAGGTCTCGTTTGAAAAGGTTTCCTTTGTATATCCGGGCGCAAAAGAGGAAGCTCTTACGGACATTGATTTTACGGTAAAGCCGGGGCAGACGATTGGTATTATCGGTGGTACCGGTTCCGGTAAGTCAACACTCATGAACCTGATTCTTCGTTTCTACGACACGACAAAGGGCACGGTTTTTGTAGACGGTGTTGATGTGCGTGATTATGCCCAAAATGAGCTTCGTAACAAAATCGGTGTTGTTCCGCAAAAGGCAGTCCTGTTTTCCGGAAGCATCCGTGATAATATGCGCTGGGGTAAGGAAGACGCTACGGATGAGGAGATTTATGCGGCACTGGAGATTGCACAGGCAAGAGATTTTGTCGATGCAAAGGAAGGCAAGCTTGATTTTATGTTAAATCAGGGTGGAAAGAATCTCTCAGGCGGACAGAGACAGCGACTTACGATTGCAAGAGCACTCGTAAGAAAGCCCGAGATTCTGATCTTGGACGATAGTGCTTCCGCACTTGATATGGCAACGGATGCGGCACTTCGTAAGGCCTTAAAGGAAAAGACAAAGGGAATGACCGTATTCATGGTATCGCAGCGTACGACGACAATCCGGAATGCAGATCAGATTATTGTACTTGAGGATGGTGACATTGCCGGAATCGGTACACACACGGAATTATTCGAAAAATGTGAGGTATATCGTGAGATTTGCCTGTCACAGCTTTCGGCAGAGGAGGTGGGTGCATGAGTAAGGAAAAGAAAGCATCAGGGGATACCCTAAAGAGAGTTCTTGTGCTCATCAGATCCCAGCTTCCGCTTCTGGTGCTGTCCCTCGTATTTGCAGTGATTACCGTAATCACAACACTTTATACGCCGGTACTGATTGGTAATGCCATTGACCACATCATTGCAGCCGGAAAGGTTGATTTTGAGGCAATTCGTCCGATTCTCGTAAAGCTGCTGATTGTCGTTGGAATTATGGCGGTATCCGGCTGGATTATGGGAATGTTAAACAATAAGATTGCATATCGCGTTGTATGTGACCTTCGTGAAAGAGTTTACAGTCATCTTCAGGTGCTTCCGCTCAGCTACCTGGATTCCCACCCGAACGGTGACACGTTAAGCCGCGTGGTTACGGATATCGACCAGCTTTCCGACGGACTTTTGATGGGATTTTCCCAGCTGTTTACCGGAGTGGTAACGATAGTGGCGACGCTTGGCTTCATGGTTTCCATTCATGTACAGATTGCACTTTTGGTTGTTGTGCTTACGCCGGTGTCCCTGTTTGTGGCTGCATTTATTGCAAAGCGTACCTATAGTTTCTTCCGTGCCCAGTCTCTGGTACGGGCGGAAATGACGTCTCTGGTCGAAGAGCTGGTCGGAAATCAGCGTGTCGTAACCGCATTTGGATATGAAGAGAGAGCAAAGAGCCGTTTTACGGATGTCAACCATCGCCTGCAGGGGGTGAGCATCAAGGCAATCTTCTTCTCCTCTCTGACGAATCCGTGTACCAGGTTCGTAAATGGGCTGGTTTACGCAGGCGTTGGTGTATTTGGTGCATTTCTGGCACTGGGCGGCGGTGCGGCAGCCATTACGGTTGGACAGCTTTCCTGCTTCCTTTCCTATGCAAACCAGTACACGAAGCCGTTTAATGAAATATCCTCTGTGATTACGGAGTTGCAGAACGCACTCGCTTCCGCAAAACGGGTATTTGAGCTTTTGGACGAGCCGGAACAGACTCCGGACGCAGAGAATGCAAGGGTACTGACGGACGCAGAGGGCAACGTTGTGCTTTCCCATGTGGCATTCTCTTATGTGCCGGAGCATCCGCTTCTTAAGGATGTGAATCTTTCGGTTAAGCCGGGACAGAGAATTGCAATTGTCGGACCGACCGGCTGTGGTAAAACAACGCTGATTAACCTCCTGATGCGTTTCTATGATGTAAAGGGTGGCAGTATTTCGGTGGACGGAACCGATGTCCGCGATATGACGCGTGCTTCCCTTCGTGCAAACATCGGAATGGTGCTTCAGGAAACGTGGTTAAAGTCCGGAACGATTGCAGAAAATATTGCCTACGTAAAGCCGGATGCAACGATTGAAGAGATTGAGGCGGCCGCGAAGGCGTCTCATGCACACAATTTCATCCGGAGAATGAAGGAAGGATATCAGACCGTGATTGCCGAGGACGGCGGAAATCTTTCCCAGGGACAGAAGCAGCTGCTCTGCATTGCAAGGGTAATGCTTTGCCTGCCGCCGATGCTGATTCTTGATGAGGCAACATCTTCTATTGATACCAGAACCGAGGTGAAGATTCAGAGTGCGTTCCATAAGATGATGCAGGGAAGAACAAGCTTCATCGTGGCACATCGTCTTTCCACGATTCGGGAGGCTGATGTCATCCTCGTTATGAAGGACGGTGACATTATCGAACAGGGTACACATGAAGAACTTCTGGAGGCCGGCGGCTTCTACAGTAAGCTGTATCATTCCAAGGATGCGCAGGAGGCCTGAGAGCCGCCTTCCGGGAAATGTCCTGCGTCACAGAGGTGCAAAGCAACAGAATAAATGTAATAAATGTAAAAAGCAGTGAACCCTTTTCGGAATTCACTGCTTTTATTTTGCTCTATAAATTGAAATCAAAGCCCTTCAGCATCTTTGCGCGGCTTGGATGCCGAAGCTTACGAAGTGCCTTTGCCTCAATCTGACGGATACGCTCACGGGTAACGTTGAACTCTTTTCCTACCTCCTCCAGGGTTCTGCTTCTTCCGTCCTTTAATCCGAACCGAAGCATCAGTACGCGCCGTTCACGGTCGGTAAGCGTTTTGAGCAGATTGGAAATCTGGTCCTGAAGCACGGCGTAGGAAGCAGCCTCCTCAGGCCCCATGACATGCTCATCCTTGATGAAATCGCCAAGGTGGCTGTCATCCTCTTCTCCAATCGGAGTATCAAGAGAAATCGGGTCTGCGGAAATCTTTAAGATTTCGCGTACCTTTTCAATCGGCATATTCAATGCATTGGAGAGCTCCTGCTCGGTAGGTTCACGACCAAGCTCCTGAAGCAGGCTGCGGGAAACACGGTAGGTTTTGTTGATAACCTCAGACATGTGTACCGGAATACGAATCGTTCTGGACTGGTCGGCAATCGAACGGGTAATCGCCTGACGAATCCACCATGTAGCGTAGGTGGAGAACTTATATCCTTTATTATAATCAAATTTATCTACAGCCTTAATCAAACCGAGATTTCCCTCCTGAATCAGATCCAGGAACGAAAGACCTCTGCCGACATAGCGCTTTGCGATACTTACGACAAGTCGGAGATTTGACTCGGAGAGAATACGCTTGGCATCTGCATCACCCTTCTCAATACGCTTTGCCAGCTCAATCTCTTCATCAATGGTGAGGAGCGGATAGTTTCCGATTTCCTTTAAATATTGTTTTACCGGGTCGTCCGACATTGCGTTTGCTAAGGAGTTTAAGTCCTCAAGCTCCGGAATTTCCTCACTGTCATCAAGCTCCAGCAGGATATCATCGTCCATCGGCCCGTCGTTTGGATTCATGACAACGATACCGTTGGATTCCAGGTACTCATAAAGCTTGTCAATCTGGTTTGGATCGAGATTCAGCTCCTTAAAGAAATCATTGATGGTATCGATTTCCAGGATGTCTTTGTTTTTGCGTGCCATTGCAACAAGCTGCTTTAAACGCTGCTCAAAGTTTTGTGCTTCCTGACTGCGTTCCATAATCTTTACCCCATTTCCTATGTTCAGAAAATATTGCGCGCCGGATTTTGGGCGCGCAAGTTGTATTATAGCATAGGAAACAAGAAAAATGGAAGTACTTTTTTTATTTTGTCAATAATTAGCATTATTTGGCTGATTTTGGCTGTTTTTTTTGTGGAAAATATGAAATTGATTTCTTCCGTTTTTTATGATATGATAAGCCCCGTGTGTCCATGGGCTGGTACGAAACTGCGTCATAAAAAGGGAAAGCCTGATTTTATGCATGCTTTGTTGTGATTGCCGGTGGGCAGGTCAGGAGGTTTTATGGAAAAACAGGAAAATCAAATGATAACAGAAAACAAAATGGGGGTGATGCCGGTCGGAAAGCTTGTGTTTAATATGTCCTTTCCGATGATGGTTTCCATGCTGGTACAGGCGCTCTATAATATTGTCGACAGTATTTTTGTTGCAAATATGGAGGCGGGAGAGGATGCACTTACCGCGGTATCGCTGGCATTCCCGTTACAGTCACTTCTGATTGCAGTGGGCGCGGGAACCGGCGTTGGTGTAAATGCACTGCTTTCGAGAGCACTTGGCGAAAAGGATAAGAAACGTGCAGGCAAGGTTGCGGCTAACGGAGGTTTTTTGTACCTGCTGAGCTATGTACTCTTTCTGATTCTCGGCTTTGTAGCAGTGAAGCCGTTTTATGCGAGCCAGGTGACAGACCCGGCA
This sequence comes from uncultured Clostridia bacterium, assembly GCA_945622055.1. GTDB lineage: Bacteria > Bacillota > Clostridia > Lachnospirales > Lachnospiraceae > SIG307. The sequence goes on along the minus strand of CALZBV010000007.1, from coordinate 11,739 downwards.
CAGCAGAATATCTCAACGATGGGGGTAACCTATCTTACCATTGTTATGACGATGTCCTTCGGTCTTATGGGCCAGTTTTATTTTGAACGCCTGCTGACTTCAACCGGAAAAACCGTGTTCAGTATGCTTTGTCAGTTAATCGGTGCAATCACAAATATCATTCTGGACCCTATATTAATCTTTGGCTGGCTCGGACTTCCTGCAATGGGCGTTGCCGGTGCGGCAATAGCAACGGTTATCGGACAGTGCGCGGCTGCGGTGATTGGTATTATCTGCAACCACAAATTCAATCAGGAAATCAGGGTATCCTTTAAAGGCTTTCGGCCGGATGGAAAAACAATCGGTTCGATTTACATGATTGGTGTTCCATCGATTATCATGCAGTCCATCGGTTCCATAATGGTATACTGTATGAATCGTATTTTAATCGGATTTACCTCTACGGCAACGACGGTATTCGGTGTTTACTTTAAGCTTCAGAGCTTTTTCTTCATGCCGGTGTTCGGGCTGAACAATGGAATTACCCCGATTATTGCATATAACTACGGTGCGGGAAACCGTAAGCGGATGATTAAGACAATCAAGGTCAGCATGTCGGTTGCATTTGGCCTTCTCATGTTTGGTTTCCTTGGATTTGAACTGCTTCCGCAGGTGTTACTCGGCTTTTTTGAGCCGTCGGAGGAAATGCTGGAGATTGGCTGTACGGCGTTGCGAATCATCGGAATTCATTTTCTGGTAGCATGGTTTTGCATTGTTGCGGGAACAGTATTTCAGGCACTCGGAAAAGCGGTTTACAGTATGATTGTGTCAGTTATGAGACAGCTTGGCGTACTGATACCGGCAGCCATTATCTTAGCCCGTGTCGGTGGTCTGAAAGCAGTGTGGTGGGCTTTTCCGATTGCTGAGATTATGTCCTTGATTGTATCCACAATCTGTCTCGTTTATATTTATCGAACGATTATTAAGAATATACCGGAAGGAACGGAATAAAAATGAAACGTATTTTATTGGCGCTTAGTGTTGCGGTTTTAATCATATATGCCTGTACGGTAAACTTTATTACACCGGAGCCGGCAGAGGAGGAGACGCGTGCTTCGGCACAGGAAAGGAACGTGGAGGTTAGTCAGGTTACGCCGGTGCCAGAGGAGGCTTTGGAGGACCGGACGGAGGATGTCTCTGAAACAGAAGAGGAAACGGTCGTTACGGATACGGTGGTACCGCTTGGAAAAGAACCAAAAGCTTGTGAAGAATAAAGGTAAATAAACGACAGGGAAAAGAGCAGATATGCATAAATGAAAAACGCCCCCGGTTTTGGAAAATGAATTCCAAAGCGGGGGCGTTTTGAGTGGTGCAGATAATTGTCCGGGAAGCACCCGGCTAAGACTGCGTATATGCCCTACAGTGCAACCTTCTGCGCTTTTGCAGCTCTTGCACGTACGCGGATACGTTTTACGGAAAGCTCTTTTCCTTTGTAGAAAATCGTTTCGGTACGGGAATCGACCGCCTTTGCAAAGGCAAGGGCGGTATCGTTTTTGTCAAAGGTTACAGCCTTTACACCGCGGCTGTTTTTCTTAAGCTCCGGAACCTCGGATAGCGGAAAGGCAAGAGAAGCCATGTTTTCGGTTAAGAGAACCACTTTATGGGTTCCGGCCAGTACCTCCGAGGCGGAAAGCATGGAAATGCCGATGACGGTATCGTTATCCTCAAGCTTTGTGGCAGCCATCATGGTACGGTTTGTATCGAACTCGATTCCGGAGACACGCTTGATGTAACCTGCTTTGGTCGTAAAAAGCAGTTGTGACTCAAACAAATCCTCAAAGGCGGTATAGAGGATGATGTCCTCCTTTCCGACCTTACAGAGTGTATGAATGAGAACCCCTTTGTCCCTGATGCGGCACTTCGGAATCGACGAAGCCTTTATCTGATACAGATTCCCCTGTGCGGTAAATGCAAACAGACGGTCATTGCTTCGCATACGGACAATGTGCGGAAATTCGCTGCGGTTTTCCTCAGAGGTCTTTGCAAAGGCAGCAGCATCAAGGGACTTCGTGTAGCCGAACTTATCGACTAAAATATAAATGTCTTCAATCTTTTCCTCGATGACATATTCAGCATTTTCAATGTTTTCCAGAAGCGTTCTTCTCGGAACGGCAAATTTTTTGCGGAACTCCCGAAGCTGCGCCTTGATGACACGGTGCAGCTCCCTGCGGTCTCCGAGGATAGTTTTGTACGATGCAATGTTTCCGAGAAGTGTGTCACTTTCCTCGTGAAGCTTTAGGATTTCCAGACCGATTAAACGGCCGAGCGGCATTGCCAGGATAGCATCTGCCTGGCGTTCGGTAAAGTCGAGCGTCTTTGCCTCCTCACGGGAAAACTCATGCTTGAACTTAATGTCGGTGATATCACCATGGGTAAGGCAGGCCTTTGCCTGCTTTACGGAGGTGGAACCGCGCAGAATCTCGATAATCAGGTCGATGACATCGGTTGCGCGGATTAATCCGCCTACGATTTCCAGACGTTCCTCGGCTTTTTTGAGCAGGTGCTCATATTCCTTTGTGTAGAGCTCCTCCTGGAACAGAACAAACTCTTCAATCAGAGATTTCAGGTTGAATACAGCCGGCTGCTGGTCCTTTACGGCGAGCATATTGACTGTGTAAGTATCCTCAAGTCCCGTCTTCTTAAACAAACCATTGAGCAGGTTGTCGATGTCGCGGTCCTTTTTTACCTCGACGATGATACGGACCTCCTTCGAGGACTCGTCCCGCACGTCGTAGATTTCTTCAAATACCTTGTCCTTCATAAGGGCAGCAAGGTTTTCTACCAGCCGGGACTTGTTACCGGCTGCGGTGTACGGAATCTCGGTGAAAACGATGTTTTTCCGGCCACCCTCGCTGTTTTCAATTTCATATTTTGCGCGAACCTTCAGCTTCCCTTCACCGGTCTCATAAATCAGGGGAAGTGCTTCTGCGTTTGTGATGATGCCGCCGGTCGGAAAATCCGGTCCCTTGATGTGTTCCATCAGACCCTCAACCGAAATGGACGGCTTGTCCATGTAAGCGATGACACCATCTATGACCTCGCCCGGATTGTGCGGAGGCATATTGGTTGCCATACCAACGGCAATACCGGTCGTACCGTTAATCAAAAGGTTCGGAAGCATGGCCGGGAGTACCTTCGGCTCCTTTTCACTGTTATCAAAGTTTGGCATGAAGTCCACAAGTCCCTGTTCCAGATGGGAAAGGAGCGTCATGGCACCCTCGGACAGACGTGCCTCGGTGTATCGCATGGCAGCGGCACCGTCGCCGTCAATACTGCCGAAATTGCCGTGGCCGTCAATAAGCGGGATGGAAAGGGAGTATTCCTCGGACATATGAACGAGTGCCTCGTAAATCGAGGAGTCGCCGTGCGGGTGGTATTTACCCATCGTATCACCGACGATTCTCGCACTTTTACGGTGCGGCTTCTTCGGGTCCAATCCGAGCTCCATCATTGCATATAAAATGCGTCGCTGTACCGGCTTCAGACCATCCCGGACATCCGGAATGGCACGGTCGATAATCGTACTGATTGCGTAATCGCGGAAGGAGGTTTTCATTTCCTCGTAAAAATCCAGTTGTATGAGTGTTTCTTTTTCCTGTTCGGACATGTCTGCCTCCTATTAGATATCCAGCTTTGCGTAGCGGGCCTCTTCCATGATAAAGGCACGGCGCGGTGGAACATTGTTGCTCATTAAGAGAGTGGTGATCTCGTCGGCTTCGACGGTATCGTTAATCGAAACCTGTGCTAAAATACGGGTTTTGGGGTTTAGAGTCGTCTCCCAGAGCTGGTCGGCGTCCATTTCACCAAGTCCCTTGTAACGCTGAAGGGAAAGAATCTTTTTGCCCTCCTTGCGGAATTTTTCCAGTTCAAAGTCGTTGAACAGATATTTTTCCTTTTTGCCCTTGCCCTTTGAGGCGGGCTTTTTCTTTAGAGAACCGGCAGCAGCTTCCTTTACCGGTTCACTGCCTTCCTCGTACTCTACCTTATAAAGCGGCGGAAGCCCGCGGTATACCTTGCCGGAAAGGATAAGCTCCGGCATAAAGCGGTAGAAAAATGTAAGCAAAAGGGTGCTGATGTGGGCACCATCCACATCGGCATCGGTCAGGATAATAATCTTGTCGTAGCGCAGCTTTGAAATATCAAACTCGTCGCTGATGCCGCAGCCGAAGGCGGCAATCATGGACTTGATTTCATTGTTGACTAAAATCTTGTCAAGAGTAGCTTTTTCCACATTGAGAATCTTACCACGCAGCGGAAGCACTGCCTGCGTTTTGCGGTTTCGGGCGGTTTTTACGGTACCGCCTGCGGAATCACCCTCTACAATGTAGAGCTCACATTCTTCTGCATTTTTTGAGGAGCAGGCGGCAAGCTTACTCTTAAAATCAACGTCCTGCAGCTGCTTTAATACCGCGTTACGTGCCTTGTCGCCGGCTTTTCTTGCATTGTAGGATTTTAAGGAATTGTCGAGAATGAGCTTCAGCTCCTCGACATTTTTATCAAAATAACGGGTTACCTCCCCGGAAAATACATCATCGACGGCAGTTTTGGCGTCGGTGTTACCGAGCTTGGTCTTCGTCTGGCCTTCAAACTGCGGGTCCGGGTGCTTAATGGAAATAATAGCAAACAGACCGTTCCGGATATCTTTTCCGTCGAAATTCTCGTCCTTTTCCTTCAGGATACCGAGTTCTCTGGCATACTGGTTCATGACACGGGTAAGCGCAGTTTTAAAGCCGGTCACGAGCGTACCGCCGTCTACAACATTGATACGGTTACAGTAGGCATTGATCTGCTCCTGATAAGTGTCGGTATACTGGAAGGCGACCTCTACTTCAATCTCGCCGCTTCGTCCCTCAATGTAAACCGGCTCCGGATGCAGTGGGTGTGTCTCACGGGTCAGGTAGGAAACAAAGCTTTTGATGCCGTATTCCTCATAAAACGTGAGCTCCTCACCGGTCTGCCGGTCACAAAAATGAATGGTAAGTCCCTTGTTCAGGTAAGCGACCTCTTTCAGCTTTTTCTTGATTGTCTCGGCCTTAAACTCAACGGTTTCAAAAATGGAAGCGTCCGGATAAAAGGTTACCTTCGTCCCGGTATCTCCTTTTTTGCAGCTGCCAACGACCGGAAGCAGTCCGCCGGAAAGAGCGGTAACCGGGTGCCCTCCGTCCCTGTACTCGTCGCGGTAAACCTTGCCGTCACGACGAATCTCCACAATCATATGGGAGGAGAGGGCGTTTACAACAGAAGCACCAACGCCGTGCAGACCACCGGAAACCTTGTAGGCGGAGTTCCCGAATTTACCGCCGGCATGCAAAATGGTGTACACCACGCGTGCCGTCGGAATCTTTTTGGTCGGGTGGATATCGACCGGGACGCCCCGGCCATTGTCGGTCAGCGAAATGCCGCCGTCTTTTAAGAGTTCAATTTCGATGCGGTTACAAAAGCCCGCAAGATGCTCATCAATGCCGTTATCTAAAATCTCCCAGATGAGATGATGGAGACCGCGTGTTCCGGTGCTTCCGATGTACATACCCGGACGCTTCCGTACGGCCTCCAGTCCTTCCAGAATCACAATCTGACTTCCGTTATACTGCTCCATACCCTGTCTGTTACTCCTTGTTTCTTTGAGGTATTCGGAAAGCACGGATGAAAACCGATGCGTTCCTCATTTTAGTATAGCAATTTTTGGTCCCTAAGTCAAAGCAAACAATATTTTTTCGGAAACCTTTTCTTCTTGCATAGAAAACGCCGATATGATACGATAGAAGTTGCGGTAGATACCGGAGCTTCTTTTGCCTGAAGGAGTTCTGTCAGGTAGTGGAAAGCTTTAAGAAACTGAGGAGATACATTATGCGCAAATTTGACACAAAGATTCAGCATTTGAAGTATAAGGTACTGCGTGAGGTTGCAAGACAGGCCTGGAACGGTACGCTCTACGAGAACCTGCTGGATATTCCCAGGATGATTGTTCCGGGGAATACCCCGACGATGCGTTGCTGCGTTTATAAGGAGCGTGCGATTTTATCAGAGCGTGTCAAGCTCGCCATGGGTGGCGACCGTGAAAATCCGAACGTGATTCAGGTCATTGACATTGCCTGCGACGAATGTCCGGTCGGTGGTTACGAGGTGACGAATGCATGCCGTGGCTGCCTCGCACATCGCTGTGAGGACGCCTGCAAATTCGGTGCTATTTCTTATGATGAAAATCATGTGGCGCATATTGATAAGTCAAAATGTAAGGAATGCGGTGCCTGCTCCAAGGTTTGTCCGTATACGGCCATTGTAAATCGTAAGCGGCCCTGCCAGAATGCCTGCAAAGTCAAGGCAATTTCCCGTGACCTTCAGAGTGGTGTTGCTGTAATCGACCAGGAAAAGTGTATTTCCTGCGGTGCATGTGTGTACCAGTGTCCGTTTGGTGCCATCATGGATAAATCCTACATTCTGGACGTGGTAAGGCTGTTAAAGGAAAGCGAAGGCGGTAAGGGCTTTCGGCTGTATGCGGCTGTTGCACCGTCGATTTCAAGCCAGTTTACGTATGCAAAGCTTGGCCAGGTTGTAACGGGACTTCGGGAGCTTGGCTTCCATTCGGTCGTGGAGGTGGCACTCGGCGCAGATCTGGTAGCACTGGAGGAAGCAAAGGAGCTTGTGGAGAAGGGCTTTTTGACCAGTTCCTGCTGTCCGGCGTTTGTGGAATATATCAGGAAGACGTTCCCGGACCTTTCGGAACACATTTCGAAAAATCTGTCACCGATGGCGACAATTGCGGAGTATATCCGCAGACATGACCCGGAGGCTAAGGTTGTATTTATCGGACCGTGCACGGCGAAAAAGGCAGAAGCGAAGCTTCCGGAGGTAAATCAATATGTGGATTCCGTGCTTACGTTTGAGGAGCTTCAGGCCTTGTTTGACAGCCGTGACATTGATATTACGGCGCTTGGTGAGGGAGTGCTGGACAACGCTTCTTATTTCGGAAGAATCTTCGCACGTTCCGGCGGACTGACGGAGGCAGTGGCAGAGGCGGTGAAGGAGCAGGGGCTGGACAAGGAATTTACGTTAAAGCCGTGCACCTGTGACGGGATTGAGGCCTGCAGGCTGGCACTGCTGAAGAAATCCAAGAATGCTCTGGATGCGAACTTTATCGAGGGTATGGCGTGTGCCGGTGGCTGTATCGGGGGTGCAGGATGTCTGACACACGGAGAAAAGAGCAAGGCGGAGGTCGATAAATACGGAAACGAAGCACAAAAGAAGACGATACTGGATGCGACATTTTTCGGACGATAAAAGGTTTGTCTGACAAATATGAGAAAAATGACGAAATAGAGCGATTCTTTCGGTCAAATTGGTTGACAGATGACGCTCCATTTGTTATCCTATAAGTAAGGTACGGCGAAAGAGGGTGATGGGGATGCACTATGTAATCGGTGATGTCCATGGGTGTTACGACGAATTTACTGCGTTAAGGAAAAAGATTGAGAAAAAGGATCCGGACGCTGTGATTATCCTGACGGGGGATCTCATTGACCGTGGACCAAAGGTATGGGAGATGCTTCGCTGGGCAATGAAAAATATTACCGAGGATGGAAAATATCAGTGTATTTGCGGAAACCATGAGGATATGGTACTGAACTGGTATTATGAGTGGTCTGTATGGTATGCGGATGAGAACCGGAAGAATTACTCCAGACCGAAGACGAGCTACGGCTTTGACGAGGTGCTTCGGGAGAATGGCTGTGATACGCCGGAAAAGGTGCGTCCGATTATGGAATTTTTTCAGACTCTTCCGCTTCGCAAAGAGGTACGTGCGGAGTTTGCCGATGGCAAAGAAATATTGTTTGATATTGTACATGGTGCGGATTCCTTCGAAGAGGGCATTTCGGAGGAAAAGCGCATGGAGCTGAATCTCTGGGGAAGAGACGGCAGCGTTGTGGATGAGAACACGATTGTCGTTCACGGACACACGCCTACGATGTGCTATGATTATCTGATGATGGATGATCAGGTGAACCGGCCGGGGATGATAGGATATCAGAAGCAGGACATCAACCTCGACGGGGGGTGCTGTTTTTCGGATATTACGAATGGACCGTGCTTTCTTTGTGCCATCTGCCTGGAAACGATGGAGGAGATATATCCGCGTATGATCTGGAGCCAGCTGATGAAGCAGGGCAAGATGCTGCGCACACGAAAGGAAGCCGTGGAAGAGGCAAGAGAGTTTCTGTCACGTTACCCGTGGAAGGAGAATGCTCACCGGAAGGGAATTCTTGCAATGCTCGGACTGCCTGAGGAGAAAGAGAAGAAGCAGACGAGAGGTTCTTCGGTTACGGATTCGCTTGACAAAAACGAAACGGAAGAATAGAATAATACGAAAGAAACCCAAGTGTTTGATGATGCTTGGGTTTTTTTGCGGAATAGAAAGCTGTTTTGGGAGGACGTTATGGATTGGAGCGTTGTGTTTTTTGCAAACAGTGCGCTGTTAGGTGTAGGTCTTGCGATGGATGCGTTTTCCGTTTCACTGGCAAACGGACTGAATGACCCTGGGATGAAAAAGAGCCGGATGAGTGGTATCGCAGGCATATTTGCGGTATTTCAGGCGTTGATGCCGATGCTTGGATGGATTTGTGTACATACGGTACTACAGTATTTTAAGGTGTTTGAAAAGCTGATTCCGTGGATTGCTCTGCTGCTTTTAGGCTTTATCGGTGGGAAAATGCTGCTTGAGGGGCTGAACAATGAGCAGGACGGGGAAGGCGGTGCAAAGCTTGGATTTTCGGAGCTTATGATACAGGGCGTGGCAACGTCCATTGATGCGCTTTCGGTTGGATTCACGATTGCGGAGTATGGTTTTTGGATGGCACTTACCTGTGCGGCAATCATTGCGGCAGTGACCTTTGTAATCTGTATGGCAGGACTTCAGCTTGGAAAGAAATTCGGAACCCGTCTTGCCGGAAAGGCTTCCATACTGGGTGGTGTGATTTTAATAGCGATTGGTCTGGAAATCTTTTTGACGGGAATCTTTGGATAAGAAACCGCAGGATAGCCTCTATGCATTTAGGGGCTTTTTTTCTTGACTTTTTTTATTCTGTTGGTATAATCTAGAATGATAACTAAGGCTGCGGGGAGGGGTACCCCTGTCCGGCAAAACAAGGAGGCACATATGAAGAAAATCAATGTAGCTGCGCTGCTTACTGCAGGCGCAATCGCGATTTTCGGACTGGCAGGCTGTGGAAGCAAGGTAACCTCAATTGAGGTAAACCAGTACGTTGAGATTGAATACGAAGGCTATGACAGCGTAGGTCAGATTACGAAGAGCGAGTTCGATGCAAGAAAGCTTCTGAATGACAATGAGAAGCCGCTGGAGGAAGTAAGCAAGAAGGATATCCTGAAGCTTTTTGGTGAAACCTTTGCTGTAAAGACCGGTGAAAAAGGATTGTCGAACGGTGATACGATTCAGGTAAACTGGGAGGTGGACGAGGATGAGATTGCCGAGTTCGAGAAGGAGCATAAGGTAAAGTTTGTATACGATGACTTTGAGCTTGAGGTCTCCGGACTGACAGAAATGGAAAAGGTTGATGTGTTTGAGGGCATTACCGTGGAGTTTGGCGGAACGGCTCCGGACGGTTACGCAAGAATTCGCTATAACTCCGTGGCCTATGATCTGGAGTTTAGTCTGGATAAGAACTCTGGGCTTTCCAACGGGGATGTCGTAACGGTAAATGCACATACCTACAACGGAACGGATATTGCCGAGTTTATGGCAAATACATACCAGAAGCGCCCGGTGGAAACGACCAAGACCTTTACGGTAAGCGGTCTGGCTGCGCGTGTGACCGCCCTGTCTGAGATTTCAGATGCGTTTATCAACGGGCTGAATACGGAGTATCAGGGACAGCTTGCAGAAACCGCAAAGACCTGGAAATACCCGGAGAGCTTCCAAAAGGCAACCTTTATGGGAAATATTTTCTCTGTCAACGGAAACCGCAATACGCTCTATTTTGTGTATAAGGTTGATGTTGACAGTGTGCGTGACGGTGCTTCGGCATACTACACCTACGGAACCTACAGTGACATTATGGTAGATACGCAGGGTGCTCTCTGTGTGAGTGGCTCTTCTGCAGCAAATTGCAGAAGCTCCTTTACGGAAAATGGTCTGAGATACTACGGCTACAAGACGTATGAGGAATTGGTTGAGAGCCTGAACAACCCGGATGTTAAGCAGGAGAAAAAGGTAGATACCTCCATCATTACGAAGGTTACGCATGAGCCGAAGGATTATTCCAAGGTAACTGCCACTCCGGATTTTGAGGCAGATTGTTTCGAGTACCGTATGGTAGATGGAAGCTATATGGTGACCAGTTTTTCTGAGAAGGGCTATAATCTCATTCACAGCTTTACTGAGAATGACTGTATTTCCATTAAGCTTCCGGCTGCTACGCCTGACGGCAATGTAGTAGAGGGCTTTTATTCCCAAAAAGAGAATAAGAAAAATGACTATACCTTTGAAGGCGCATTTGATGACAAGGCCCCTTGCTATGAGCTTGTCTGCCCGGATTCCTATACGAAATTTTACGGCTTTGGAGATTTTCAGGCCAATTATAAGCTGAGAAACATTGTTTTAGGCAAGGGCATCAACACAATGAAAGAGAAGACCTTCCGCGGCTGTACCGGTATTTCAAAGCTTACGATTCCGGATGGCGTGGACGAGATTCCAAAAGCTGCATTTGAAAACTGTACGCTTCTTACGGAAGTAGTGATTCCGGCAGGGGTGGTTAAGATTGGTGACAATGCTTTTTCCGGTTGTACGAACCTTTCTAAGGCAGAGCTTCCGGCAGCAATTGCAGAGATTGGAAGCTTTGCGTTTAATAACTGTGGAAAGCTTTCCATTCCGACGATTGAAATCTCCGGTAAGAAGATTGGCAACAATGCATTCTGCGGTGTAACCATTGGTTCGGTTACTTTTACGGAGAACGGGTATTCTTCCCAGCGTTACACCTCCTGGGGAACGTTGTACACAACCTGGAAGGATGCGCATATTGCAGAGCTTGTGCTTGGTGAGGGGCTTGTATCAATCCCGAACCATGCCTTCGAATACTGTGCGGAGATAACATCGGTTGTGATTCCTGAGGGAGTAACAGAAATCGGTGAAGGTGCATTTTCCAATTGTACCGCACTTGAGAGTGTAACACTTCCGGCTTCCCTGATTAAGATTGCAAAGAATGCGTTTGACGGATGTACAGGCTTAAAGAGCATTAACCTTCCGGAGGAAGTGGTTACGATCGAGGAATATGCATTCCGCGGATGCTCTTCTCTGGTGGTGGATCGCTTTGACATGAGCGGCAAGACAATCGGAACGCAGGCATTTGAAAATGTAACGATAAATGTGCTTGCGCTGAGTAGTGAGAATTATAAGTCGACCTTCTACACAAGCTGGGGAGACCCGATGGCTCCGTGGAAGGGTGCAATTGTAAAGAATATTGAGATTGGACCGAACGTGAACAGAATTCCGGACTATGCATTTGCATACTGCGGAGGTCTTACGGATGTTGTACTTCCGGATAATGTAACTGAAATCGGAACATCTGCGTTCGAGGGTTGTGAGACGATGAAGAGTATTGTCATTCCGGAGGGTGTATACGGGATTGACGATTGCGCTTTCCTCCGTTGTAAGTCTTTAAAGACTGCTGAGATTCCGGAAGCTACGGGATA
>CALZBV010000006.1 GCA_945622055.1 uncultured Clostridia bacterium | reverse complement strand
GTATCCGGAGACACCGTTCGAGAAGGGGATTGTGCTCACAATTGACTGGTATCTTAAAAATGAAGACTGGATGAACAACGTTACTTCCGGGAATTATCAGAAGTACTACGAGGAAATGTATCAGGCAAAAGCTGAAATCTGATCGCTGGGGAGAACGGAAAATGAAATTTTTTGTAACGGGCGTGAATGGCCAGCTGGGCCATGATGTCATGAATGAATTGAAGAAACGGGGACATGAAGGAACAGGGTCTGATCTTACAGAGACCTATGCCGGGGCGGAAGACGGAAGTCCTGTGACACAGATGCCTTACGTCGGACTTGACATTACAGATAAGGAGGCGGTCAGGAGGATTATCACCGAACTGAAACCGGATGCTGTGATTCACTGCGCGGCATGGACTGCTGTAGATATGGCAGAGGATGAGGATAAGGTGGAAAAGGTTCGGGCAGTCAATGCAGGCGGTACACGAAACATTGCAGATGCCTGTAAAGCTGTTGACTGCAGGATGATGTATCTGAGTACGGATTATGTTTTCAATGGTCAGGGAACTGAGCCGTGGAAGCCGGATTGCAAGGAATATCAGCCGTTGAATGTTTACGGGCAGACAAAGCTGGAAGGTGAACTGGCAGTCAGCGGTACACTGGAGAAATACTTCATCGTCCGGATTGCCTGGGTATTTGGCCTGAATGGTAAGAATTTTATCAGGACAATGATTAATGTTGGGAAGACTCATAATGAAGTCAGAGTGGTAAACGATCAGATTGGAACGCCAACCTATACCTTTGACCTTGCAAGACTGCTTGTGGATATGTGTGAAACAGAGAAGTATGGATATTACCATGCTACAAACGAGGGAGGTTATATTTCCTGGTATGACTTCTGCGTTGAGTTTTATAAGCAGTATGGGCTTACTACAAAGGTTATTCCGGTTACTACAAAGGAGTATGGTCTGAGCAGGGCGGCAAGACCGGCAAACAGCAGACTGGATAAAAGTAAGCTTTCAGAAGCCGGATTTCAGCCGCTTCCGACATGGCAGGATGCAGTAAGCAGATATCTGAAGGAGGCAAAGCTGTAAGGGATTGCGTTAGGAGGAATGATATGGGACAGATTACCGTAGATAAGGATGTAAACGGGATTGAGGGACTGTGCGTGATTACGCCGACGGTGCATGGGGATTCCAGAGGGTATTTTCTGGAAACCTACAGCCAAAGGGATATGGAGGAGGCCGGTATCAATATTGTATTTGTACAGGACAACCAGTCCATGTCGACCAAGGGCGTGCTGCGGGGACTTCATTTTCAGAAAAATTTTCCGCAGACGAAGCTGGTACGTGTCATCAGAGGTGCCGTATTTGATGTTGCAGTCGATTTGCGGAAGGGCAGCAAAACCTATGGAAAATGGTACGGAATTACGCTTACCGAAGAAAATAAAAAGCAGTTTCTTATTCCGAGGGGCTTTGCACATGGCTTTCTTGTTCTTTCGGATACAGCAGAGTTCTGCTATAAATGTGATGATTTTTACCATGCGGATGATGAAGGTGGGATTGCCTGGAATGATCCGGAGCTTGGAATTGTGTGGCCGGGGCTTAAGGGCGTCTACTACGGAACGGCAGCAGCAGTCGGCTACAGCATAGATGGGGTTTCCTTGAAGCTGAGCGAGAAGGACCAGAATTGGACGGGAATTTCCGGGAATAGGAGATAAGGCAATGACAATTTACGAGTTTTTCACCTTAATGGGTGGTGTAGGACTGTTTTTGTACGGTATGAGCATTATGTCAACGGGCTTGAAAAATGCGGCCGGAGACAAGATGCGCGGCATTTTGGAGCACGCGACCGCAAACCGTTTCGTTTCGGTGGTTGTCGGTGTTCTGGTAACGCTTCTGATTCAAAGCTCCTCTGCGACGGATATGATGGTTATCAGCTTTGTAAATTCCGGTCTGATGACGTTAATGCAGGCAATCGGCGTTATCATGGGTGCAAATATCGGTACCACGATTACGGCGCAGATTACTGCATTTAACCTGGGGGCGTATGCACCGATGATTCTTTTTATCGGTGCGGCAATGTTTCTGTTCCTGAAGAGAAATACGGTAAAGCATGTCGGCTCCATTATCATGGGCTTTGGTATGCTCTTTTTCGGTATCTCTGTTATCAAATCCGCTATTGTTCCGCTCTCCCGGAGCGAGGAGTTCATCAGCTTTTTGTCAACGCTTGAGAATCCGGCTCTTGCAGTGCTGTTTGGTGTTGCCTTCACTGCACTGTTGCAGAGCTCTTCGTCTTCTGTTGTTATTTTCCAGACGTTTGCCATTCAGGGACTGCTGGGTTATAAAATGACGGTTTATCTTGTCATCGGTGCGGCAATCGGTTCGGTTACGCCAAATATCCTGGCTGCGCTGACCACGAACCGGAACGGAAAGCGTACGGCAGCCTTAAACCTGCTGTTTAACTTAATCCGTGCGACAATTATGATTCTGTTAATCAATCTGTTCCCGGGCTTCCTTACGATGATTCAGAACCTGACACCGGACAGCATCGGTCATCAGGTGGCAAACACCCATACGATTTTTGCAATACTTGCAGTACTGATTGAATTCCCGATTGCGGGCCTCATTGTCCGACTGTCAGAAAAGATTATTCCGATGAAGCCGGAAGAGAGCAGACAGCGGGAGGAGAGAAAGCTTCACTATATGGTGCAGGGGGGAGGCCTTCCGGAAGCGGTTGCCATGCAGCAGGCCAAAATGGAAATTCTCCGTATGGGCAAGATTGCAAGGGATAATCTTAAGAATGCAATTGAAAGCTTTTTTACACAGGATGACAAGCTGGCAGAAGCCGTACTGGAGGCGGAAGAAACGGTGGATATTCTGACGGAGGCGATTCAAAGCAAGCTCATTGCACTTCGTGCGGCAGATTATTCGTCCAAGGTTCATTCGCAGGTCTCCCAGCTGATTTTAGTGGCTTCGGATATTGAACGTATTTCGGACCATGCAGAGAACATCGTCGAATATGAGGACCAGCTTAGGAACAGCAAGGCAGTGATTTCTGAGGCCGGAATGAATGACCTCAGACGCCTTGCGGAAGCCTCCATGAAGGCAATTGACATGGCGTTTCTGATTTTTGAAAATGACGCCTTCTTCCTTCTTCCGGAGGCGGAAAAGCTGGAGCAGGAGGTAGACGATATCCAGAAGGAGATTATCAACAGTCATATTCAGAGACTGATGCAGGTTGCGTGTGACCCGGCCGGAGGAGTCATTTACACGGATATTTCCACGGACCTGGAGCGATGTTCAGACCACGCAATTAACATTGCAGGTGCACTTGCGGAGATTCCGGAGGAAAACAAATGAGACAGAGGAGGTTCCGGGTATGAGAGGACCGAACAAATACATACGTAGTTACTTAAGAGCGCTCTGGGGAATGGCTTTGGTTTTTGCGTCCTTCCTCGGGGCGCTTCCCCTTTCTGTGGGGGCAGCGGTACAAAATGGCCAGCCCGATACGGTGCGGGTCGCCTATTATCTGGAGGAGGGCTTTCAGGAGGGAACTGCGGACGGAAAGCTGAAGTCAGGGTATTCCTATGATTTGCTGCAAAAGATTTCGGGGTACACCGGGTGGCGCTATGAGTACGTATATGGTGAAAAGCAGGAGCTTTATGAACGCTTCCTTGCCGGAGAGATTGATCTGTTTGCAGGACTTTCCTACAATGAGAAACTGGCGGAGCTGGTTGATTTTCCAGAGCAGCCGATGGATCCGGAGGGAACACTCTTTCTTTGTGTAAGGAAGAATGCTCCACAGCTTTTGGAACGTCTGAACCGCGCTCTTTACCGAATCAATCAGGATTCGCCGGACTATTTGCTGATGCTTCGTGAAAAATATAATGACCGCCAGAAGGAAGAGGTCCGTTTCAGTCCGGAAACCTCCGGGTGGCTAAATACGCATGAAGTGTTAAGAATAGGCTACGTACGTAATTATCTGCCGTTTTGTGATATGGACGAAACCGGAAATGTGATTGGTGCAATATCGGACATCATGCGGCTCTGGCTGGAGACTCTGGAGCTTACGGACACGCTTTCCATTACCTATGTCGGTTATCCGACGTATATGGAGATGATACAAGGCATGGAGACCGGACAGATCGATGCGGCATTTCCGATTACGAGCAGCCTCTGGCATTCGGAGGAGTCGGGGCTTTATGAAACGAAATCCTTTCTTTCGGTTCCGATGACGGCAATTTATCTGGAAAGCTTTCAGGACGACACTTTGGAAAAAATTGCAGTTACGTCACGTCCGATTCAGACAATTTATGCGAAACGCTATTACCCGGATAGTGTACTGGTAGGTGCTGACAGCGGAACAGACTGTCTGGATAAGGTTCTGACAGGAAAGGCAAACTGTACGATTTTTACAAGCTTTCGCGCGGAATATGTTCTGATGGAGAAAAAATATTCTGCACTGCAGGCGCTTCCGCTTGCAGAAAGTATGGAGTACTGTATCGGTGTCCCAAAGGGGGAAACCGCACTGTTGGAGCTTTTGGATTACGGTATTTCCCGCCTGGACCAGTTTACGCTGACCAGTATTATGTACCGGTACACACAAAATCATATGCCATATACGCTGATGGATTTTATGCGTTATAATATGGAGCTTGTTTTCTTTATAGCGGCACTGATATTTTCCCTGGTCACCCTTATTTTTTTACTTATTATATACAGTCAGAAAAAGCAAAAGCAGGCGATGAAGCAGGCGAGAGAAGAGGCACTTTTGGAAGCGGAGCGTGCAGGAGAGGTACTGGATGCCATGTATGAAAACCTGGGCATTGCCGCAGTGATACAGGAGTTCGGACCGGATTCCGCAAAAAAGAAGTTGCAATGCAGCGATGCGTTTTACCGTATTTTTGAGTATCAGGGAAAAGATGACCCGCGGGCGCCGCAGACAGCGGAGGAATGGTGGAGCATCATTCATCCGAAGGAACGTGAGGAGGTCATTCAAAAGATTGAAACAATAGTGCGGAAACAGGATGGAAAGAGCCAGTATGCGGTGGAGTATCGGGCACAAACCATGACAGGAGGCTACCGTTGGTTTTATGCGGTCGGCAAGGTGCTTAGAAATGAGGATGGTTCGCCAAAGGTACTTTATGGAGTTGTGCAGGATATCGATGAAAAGAAGGCTTTTGAACAGTCGCTGCAGGACCAGATTGATACCGCAGAAGCACTCAGCAGAGATTATCCGTATGCGTCGGTTGTGGATGTACAGGGCGATTATACGATGTCCATCAAGTCTGAGGGAAAGATGGTGCCGCAGCAGAAACGAAGGAAGAACCATGATTATCAGGCTGTCTGGAAACGGTTTGCCGAAAAGTACATCCTTAAGGAGGACCGGGAACGTGTACTGGAGGCGGTGGAAATCAGCAGGGTAGAGCATGCACTTATGGAAAACGGGGAGTATTCCTGTATTTACAAAATGGAACTTGACGGGAGGGTGCATACCGTTCAGACGGTATTTCTGAATGCCTATTCCCACCTGATGAAAAAGACAATCGTTATCGCGGGCTTCCGTATTATTGATGAAATCATGAAAAAGGAGCACGAGCAGCAGGAAATTCTGCGGGCTGCGCTTTTGGCTGCGGAACAGGCAAACCGTGCAAAGACGGCGTTTTTAAATAATATGTCGCATGACATTCGTACCCCGATGAATGCAATCCTTGGTTATGCCGAGCTTGCAGAACGCTGCGTGGAGAGCACCGGACAGGTGATGGATTATCTTGAAAAGATTACCGTTTCCGGCAACCAGCTGATGAATCTTATTAACGGTGTTTTGGATATGAGCCGGATTGAGAGCGGTAATATGAAGCTTGAGATAAAGCAGGTAAATATCAGGAGCCTTTTGGCGGATATCCGAACGATTATGCAGGTAAGCGTCGACACAAAGCAGCTTATGATGGAGGTTATTTATGATGACATCTGTCATGAATACCTTATGACAGACCCGGTACGCCTCAGCCAGGTTTTGTTAAATATTTTGAGCAATGCGGTGAAATTTACGCCTGCCGGCGGAAGAATTTCGCTTGGCGTGCGTGAGCTTATGCCGGAGGAGAAAACAGGGGAAGCTACGAGTACGAAGCTTGAGTTTCTGATTCGGGATACCGGTATTGGTATGAGCAGAGAGTATCTGGAGCATATTTTCGAGCCGTTCAGCAGGGAAAAAACGTCTACCGTCAGCGGTATCCAGGGCACCGGACTGGGTATGGCGATTACCAAAAACATTGTAGACAGGATGGAAGGCGAGATTGAGGTGCACAGTACCCGGGGACTTGGAACGGAATTTTTGGTTACCCTTCCTTTTGGAATTTGTACCGAAGAAGACCGGGAGGAGCTTCAAAGGGGAGAAGCACGGCCGGAGAAGGTGCAGGACAGATATGTCCGGACAAAGGTGCCTTCCCTTGCCGGCAAACAGGTGCTTGTGGCAGATGATAACGAGCTGAACCGTGAGATAATTACAGAGATTCTTAGTCAGGAGGACATCCGGGTATGGACGGTGGATGACGGGGATGTGGCTGTGAAGGAGCTTTCTGAGGCACCGGCAGGCAGATATGATATGATTCTCCTTGATATTCAGATGCCACGCCTGGACGGATATGCGGCAACGAAGCAGATTCGTGCACTGCAGGACCCTGAAAAGGCAGAGATACCGATTGTTGCCATGACTGCAAATGCCTTTGAAGAGGACAAAAAACAGGCGATGGAGGCCGGAATGGACGGCTTTGTTACAAAGCCGGTAAACGTAAAACAGCTGTTTGAGTTGATGAGAGAGCTTCTGGTAAAGAAGGAATAGGGAACGTTCAGGCGTATTCTTTTCTGCGAAGAAATGCGGAAGAACATTTCGCAATTGTTTATTTGAAAGGAAGGAGGAAGACGGAAAAGCTTGATAAAACGGAAGTGAAAACGGGAACGAAACGAAAGTTCGTGATGCGAAGTGTCGTTGACATTAACGAAAAAACATGCTATGATGAAGGTAGATTATTTCGCTATAGGTGAGTGCGGAGGGCAAGGACATGGCCAGTGATTATAAGACGATTCGGCAGGTTGCAGATGAATGGGGTGTTACGGTCCGTCGTGTGCAGATGCTTTGCAATGACGGTAAGATTCCGGGAGCAATTAAGTACGGAAAATCCTGGATTTTACCGGTGGACGTGGTTCGTCCGTTTGATAAGCGTTCTTTAAAGGGCAGAAGAAAGGATAATGCACTTTCCGAGAAAGCAAAATCAGAGGCAATTCACCAGATGAATCAGATGTTCTTACTGAATATGTCTTACGAGATCCGGACCTCGCTGAACACGATGCTGAATTTTGCGGACATGGTCTGTTCCCATAAGGAGGAACCACAAAAAATTGATGAATACGTGGAAAATATCCGGAATGCGGGCAGGAACATTCTGAACTTTACAAGCAATGCCATAGAGGTCGCAAAGCTTGAGGTGGGAGAGGTTCATCTGGAGGAGACGGTCTGCAACGTTGAGTCGGTTCTTCAAAGGCGTATCGATAATATCGAAAAAGAGATTGAAAAGAACGAGATTACACTCCGGAGAAAATCAGAGATTTGCCATGAGTTTTTCCGCGCGGACAGGGAAAAGCTGGAGCGTGTACTGGAAAATGTTTTGGAGATTATGCTCAGGTTTACCAGACCACAGAGTACGGTGCTGATAAAGACAGAGGAAACACAAAATCCCCGTGGCGGAAAAAATATGCTTCGTATTACGATTGAGGACGATGGCTGCAGCATCAGTGAGAGCTATCTTGGCAGGCTGAACGAAGGCAACATCGGAGAAATGGCGGTCGTCCGTGATATCATGCCGGGCATCGGGCTTCGGGTGACTGTTGTAAAGAAGCTCGTTACGCTGATGAAGGGCTCCATTACCTTTGAGAGTCACCTTGGATTTGTGAACAAGGTGATTATTACGCTTCCGCTTAAGGTAGCGGATTTCTCAGAGGTTCAGGAGGAAGATATTTCCACGATGGAGCTTTCCAGACTGGTCGGAAAGCGCGTCCTGTTAGCGGAGGACAATGAGCTGAACCGCGAGATGACGGCAGAGATTCTTTCAGAAGCTGGGATGCAGGTGGAATGTGCGGAGGACGGTATTTTGTGTGTGGCTACGCTTGAGCGTGCGCAGGCGGATTATTTTGACCTGATTCTGATGGATATTCAGATGCCGAATCTGAATGGACTGATGGCAACGAAGGTGATTCGTGCGCTTGAGGATAAACGGAAGAGCAGAGTCCCGATTGTGGCTCTGACGGCAGATGTGAAGGAAGCAAACCGTACAGAGGCACTTGAGATTGGGATGAATGGTTTTGTAATAAAGCCATGTGACAGAAACACATTATTGACGGTGTTACATAATGTATTAGTGCATAAGGACGAATAAGTCCGTAGAAGGAAGCATTCCTTCTTGCGACAGGAAAGGGGGTACCGGTGTGCAGAAAATATTGATTGTGGATGATGTGGAAATGGATCGGGAAATGCTCGCGGAGGTAATGAGCCGCCAGTATGAGGTACTTCAGGCAAAAGACGGTGAAGAAGCCTGTGGGCTGATAGACTGTTTTGGAACCCGGCTTTCTTTGGTCATTTTAGATTTACTGATGCCAAAGAAAAATGGTCTGGATGTGTTAAAGCATATGGAAGAGCACGGACTGACTGCGCAGATTCCGGTCATCCTGCTGACAGGGGAGGCAACGGTGGAATCGGATGTTTCCGCTTATGAGTATGGAGCTGCGGATATCATGTATAAGCCGTTTCACAGTAAGGTTTTACTAAGGCGTGCCCAAAATCTGGTGGAGCTGTTTGAGCACCGGAGAGCTACGGAGCATGATTTGCAGGTTCGAACGGAGGAGCTTCAAAACAGTAAGAAGATGCTGGCTTCCGCAAATGAATTCCTGATTGATGCGCTTGGGTCGGTCGTCGAGTTCCGAAGCCTGGAGTCGGGAGAACACGTTCAACGCGTTAAAAAGATTACGAGGACGATTCTTGAGTATGTCAATCGGTATTATCCGGAGTATTCCATGACCGGAGAGGAAATAGAAATGATTTCTTCGGCAGCGGCATTACATGATGTCGGAAAGATTGCGATTTCCGATGATATTCTGAATGCCCCGCGCAGACTTACGGCGCAGGAGTTTTCGGAGATGAAGCAGCATACGGTGTATGGCTGTGAGATTCTGAACCGGTTTAAGCTTCAGGAGAACAACTTTTTTCATTACTGCTACGACATCTGCCGCTGGCATCATGAAAAAGTGGATGGAAGAGGCTATCCGGACGGGTTAAAGGGGGATGAGATTCCGATTTACTGTCAGGCGGTTTCTCTGGCAGACTGTTTTGATGCGTTAATCAGCAAGCGCGTGTATAAGGAGGCTTTTCAGGCAAAGGAAGCCTATGATATGATTTGCAGAGGGGAATGCGGGGCTTTTTCGGATAAGATTCTCAGGTGCTTTACAATGGCAAAGGATGAACTGTTTATGCTGGCCTAGCAGACAGGACTCTGTGAAAACACAGGAGCTTCTGTGCCGGCAGGAAAGGAAACATAATGAACTTAAGAGAATGCTACGCGGCTTTGGATGCGGATTATGAGGATGTAATGGAACGGTTTCTGAGAGAGGAAGTAGTGCTTCGTTTTTTGCGAAAGCTGGAGCAGAACCCGGATTATGACCGTATGCTGACTGCCTATGAGCAGAAGGATTATGCGGGCGTCTTTACCACAACCCATAATCTGAAGGGCGTTTGCGGAACATTGGGGCTGAAACCGCTTGCAAAGTGCTTTTATGATATTTGTGAGGAGGTCCGTTACGGAGCCCCGGGAGAAAATTTTGTACCGCTTGTAGAACGTGTACAGCAAATGTATCGTGCAACGATTGATGCAATTTCCGGTCTGGAGGAGTAGTGCATGGGTTTATTGTTCAAAGGAAAAGAAGAATTGGAGCTTGATTCGCTCATTGCCCGCCTGGAGAGCAATATGAGCAACAACTACAAGGATGCGGCGCAGGCTGATTTTCATGAGCTGGAGACAGCGATGGATGAGATGATTGCCTCCGGCAGATTAAAGGGCAGGGCGAAATCACGTTATGAGGCGAAGCGTACGGCGTATCAGGAAAAGCTCAGGGGCTATTCCCATAAGGACCAGAAGCCGTTCTGGACTTAGCACGGAGGACATTGCGCTTTGGCAAGGTTTTGGCAGAGGATGTATTTAACCAGGGTAAAGTAATAAAGTTTTAAACGGACATTTGACGAAAACTTCTGAATGTGCTATAATGCTTCATTATCATTCATGTCGAAACAGGAGCAGTAATCTCGATGAATGGGGGGAGCAGCGAGGTAGTTTTATGAAGGAAAAAGCAGACAAACAAGGAGTACAGAGTATTTTTGAGGATAGAGCGGGGAGGATGCTTTCGGGAGCCGGAGCAGGGGTAAAGCGCGCCCAGATGTGTTATTCTATCGCTATTTTCATGCTTCTGGCCGTGCACTTTGTTTATGTTATTTTATTTCAGGTATATCAAAACACCTTTTTTATGTGGTACAATGTCGAAATTGTACTTTTTTATGCGTGGTGTCTTCTGCTTACCACCAGAAGGCGTTACCGGCTGGTTGTCACACTGGGACATATAGAGGTTATTTCTTTTTGTTGTGTAAGTGTTGTACTTCTTGGATGGGACTACAGCTTTGCAATCTTTCTACTGGTTCTCGCGTCGGTAATCTACCTGAATCCATTTGGAAATGAACATACGATTTTTGCATTTTCGCTTTTGGAGGCCTTCATTTTTTTGATTTTGTGGGGCTATTCTTTGTCAAATGAGCCTTTGATGGTGATCAGTTCGGATGCGGAGTGCGTGTTCCGGTACGTGAATTACTGCAGCAGCTTTATCGGGATTATTGCGGTTGCCGGAATGTCAAAGCTTGCCGTGTATTCGCTCACGACACAAAGCAGTCAGATTCTTTATAACCAGGTGACGAAGGCGTTTTCCAGAGAGTATTTTTATCAGAGCTTTCAGGAGCTTTTGGAGTCCGGCGGGAGTGAAGAGTACACGCTTGTGTGTATGCGTGTTGTAGATTTTCCGATGTATCGTGAGTTTTTCGGTCAGGAAAAGGCAGATGAGGTGCTTCGTACGTTTGCAACGTATCTGAAGCCGGATAAGGACTATTTACTCTTTGGTCACATTTCCTCTGATACCTTTGGTATTGTAATGGAAACGGACAAATTCTCCGAACAGGAACTGAATGAGGAGATTAATCGAATTTCGGAGCTGTTCAGTAATGAGCGCTATAAGATGCGTGTGGCGATTGGTGTATACCACATTGAGGATATGGCCGAGAAAGCGGCAATTCACTGGGAACGTGGAAGAATGGCGTTAAATGAGGCGCTTTCGGATGTGTCGCGTCCGGTTGTATATTTCGACGCGGGGTTACTGGAAAAAAGTAAGATTACTTCCAATATCATTGCAGAATTTGACCAGGCATTGCAGCGTGGTGAGTTTAAAATGTACTTACAGCCACAGATGGAACGGGATTTGACACTGCATGGTGCTGAGACGCTGGTTCGCTGGGAGCATCCCGAGAAAGGCCTGATTTCTCCGGCATTGTTCATTCCGGTGCTCGAGGAAGCAGGGCTGATTTACCGTCTCGATGAGTATATCTGGGAGGAAGCGGCAAAGCTGCTGAAACGGTGGAAGGAGCAGGGAAGAGAAAGGTATTCCCTGTCAATCAATATTTCGGTTCGTGATTTCTATTTCATTGATCTTTATAAGCATTTTCATGAGCTGGTGAAAAAGTATGATATTTCTCCGAAAAGTCTGAAGCTTGAGGTGACCGAGACGATTCTTATGACGAATGCGAAGGACAAGCTGGAGATCCTGCGAAAGCTTCGCGAGGACGGCTTTATCGTGGAAATAGATGATTTCGGAAGCGGTTATTCCTCACTGAATATGTTAAAGGAGTTTCCAGTGGATGTACTTAAGGTCGATATGGTATTTTTACGTGGTACTGTTGCGGGAGACCGTGGACGTAAGATAATCAAAAGCGTTAATGACCTTGCAAAGACGCTGGACATGACTACGGTTGTGGAGGGCGTTGAGACGAAGGAACAGCTGGAGGATTTGATTGCCATGGGCTGCGATGTGTTCCAGGGTATGTATTTTTCAAAGGCAATTCCGGTGGAGGAGTTTGAGGAGCTCTACTTTTAGGCTCCTTTGCCGATGGGAAAGAAGGATAAGTCAATAACAGAAAATAAAGAACGGGGCTGTCCCCGTTTCTTTTTTCTTATAATCTTCTTAAAGTTGGCAAAAATAGAAATTAGTACTCGTAAAAATGAACAAGTTGTGGTATACTTGATTAGAATAGCCTTAGTAGGTGGAGTTTACCCTTTTGGAGATAATGGTGGAGGTTTTCATGGTAAATAACAGAAAGGTCCGCCTGATGACACGACTTGCAATCTATGAGAAGAATGAGGGCAGGGAGGATATCAGGCTCAGCAAATATTACAGGGCGGATTACGTCAGGCTGAATGTCCTGCGGACCGTGGTTGCGATTACAATCGGGTACTTATTGGTAGTTTTGATTATTGGTGTTTACAATTCGGAGTATCTGATCCGGGAGGCGGTTACACTGGATTACCGAAGTATTCTGGTCCGGTATGTCGGTGCCTATCTTTTGCTTCTGACCGTGTACTGTGCGCTTTGCATGATCGGGTATATGGTGAAATACCGGAATTCCAGAAAAAAGCTGACGAAGTATTTCAGAATGCTTCGCAGACTTCGCAGCATATATCGGGAGGAGAGCGGTGAGCTTCCGACCGGGGAGGAGATGGATACAGATGATTCTATTAATTCTTGAGGCACGCGCCGTACTTCTTCGTTTTTTTCAGAAGTTTCAGATGGTGCTGACTCCGCTCGTTAAGTTTTTCATTGCATTTATAACGTTTCATGCAATCAATGGTTCGATTGGTCATGAACCGCACCTGATGAAGCTGCCGGCAGAGCTGGTGCTTTCCTTTATCGGAACGTTTGCGCCGGCAGTGATTTTAGTGCTTTTGGCGGCACTTGTTTCACTGGCACATATTTATACTGCTTCGCCGATTCTTGCGATACTGGTGGCGCTTCTGATGCTGATTCTGTACTGCTTTATCGCGCGGTTTTCCGGCAAATACGGGTATGTGGTGCTTTTGATGCCGATTATGTTTATTCTGAAGCTCCCGTATGTTGTGCCGCTTATTTTGGGACTGGTTGCAACCCCGCTTACGATTATCCCGATGGCCTGCGGTGTGCTTGTATACCGTATGTTTGTCATTATCAAGGCAGCGGCGGAGATGGAGGTTTCCATGGGAATTAACGATATTCTGGAAATGTACATTGACGTTATTGACCGTTTTGTTGCGGATAAGCAGGCAATTGTTCTGATTGGTGTGTTTTCCGTAATCATGATTGTGATGTATCTTGTACGTAAGCTGAACATTGATTATGTTTTTGAGATTTCTATTGCGGCAGGTACGATTGCGGGAATTCTGGGATTTTTGTTTGGAGATATGTACCTTCATACGCAGTTTGATATTACCGGCATGGTGTTCGGCATGGTCGGAGCCATGGCACTGGCACTGATATTCCAGTTTTTCCGTATGGCGCTGGAGTATTCTGCGGTGGAGAGGGTTCAGTTTGAGGATGATGACTATTACTATTACGTAAAGGCTGTTCCGAAGATAAAGCTTGCGGTTCCTGTGCGTAAGGTGAAGCGAATCAGTGAAGGTGCAGATCCGGAGCCGGAGAATCCGGAGGATGGAATGGTGGATTTTTCTCCGGAGCCGGCGACCACTTCCAAGGCAGAACGTGAGCTTACGGAAGAAGAACGCTATGCACTTGGAGAAGAGCTGCCGGATGAGAGTCTTTTGGAGGAATTTCCTTCCGAACAGGATGAGAACGGCTAATTTTGGAAATCAAAATCAAGATACAAGGGGCGAATCGATATGGAGAACTTAAAAACAATGTTCTCAAGGCTTTTTATATGGATGAGAGTTCCAACGATTCATCCGACAGATGTCCTGGAGATTTTTATTATCGCGTTCATGGTTTATCACATTATTAAATGGATTCGGACGACACGTGCATGGATGCCGGTAAAGGGACTTATGATCCTGCTGATTTTCTGGTTTTTGGCCTCCGTACTTCATATGGATGTTATCCTATGGATTTTTTACAGCACCATCGGAGTAGGAATTACGGCGATTATTATTGTATTTCAGCCGGAGATTCGAAGAGCGCTGGAACAGCTGGGACAACGAAGCATTGCTTCTCCCCTCCGCCTGTTTTCGGAGGGAAAGGAAAAGCAGGAGCGTTTTTCAGACCGCACCATTGATGAGCTCGTAAGAGGTACCTTTTTGCTGGCTCGCCATAAGACCGGTGCTCTGATTGTCATTGAGCAGGAGGTTTCCCTGAGTGAATATGAGGAGACCGGTATTGAGATTGATGCAGTAATCAGTAATCAGCTTCTGATTAACATTTTTGAACATAACACACCGCTCCATGACGGAGCAGTGATTATCCGTGAAAACCGGATTACCGCTGCGACCTGTTATCTACCGGTGTCAAAAAATATGCGTCTGAGCAAGGAGCTGGGAACACGACACCGTGCCGGTGTGGGAATCAGTGAGGTAACGGATAGCTTTACCATTATTGTTTCCGAGCAGACAGGAAAGGTTTCGATTGCAAGAAACGGTACATTAATCAGCAATATTGATGCGGATTATCTTAGACAGAAGCTTCAGGAAATCCAAAAGGATAAGGTGAAGACCTCCGCACCGAAGAAGAAGGTGCTCTGGAAGAAGGGAGGCGCACGCGATTGATAAAGAAACTGACCAACAATCTGGGGGTAAAGCTTTTGTCGCTTTTGATTGCAATTATCTTCTGGATTACGATTATCAATACACAGGACCCGATTGAGCAGAGGACGTATTACGGGATTCCGGTTACGCTCATCAATCAGGAGGCGGTTACACAGAAGGAAAAGATACCGGAAGTCATCTCCGGTGATTTTGTGGATGTGGTTGTGGAAGGAAAGCGGACGGAGCTTGATAACCTGACGAAGAGCGATTTTGTTGCAACGGCGGATTTGACGGAGATTTCATTTATGGATGCGGTGCTTGTTCGGGTAAAGCTGCCGAACCACCCGAACGTAACGGTACTCAACAACGGGGAAAACGTTCTAAAGCTGATATTTGACGATTACGTTACAAGAAAATTCAGCTTCCGCATAAATACGACGGGACAGGCTGAACAAAGCTGCTTTGTCGGAGATGCGATTGCAAGCCCGAATATGATTGAGCTATCCGGTGCAAAGACAGTTCTGGATAAGGTGAGTGAGGTTGTACTGGACGTAGATGTGAATGGAAGAAATGCTGATTTTACGACGACAGCGATTCCACAGGTATACGGTGCCAACGGAGAGCGCATTGATGCCGGGAAATACGCGGTGAATCTGGAGACGGTTTCTGTTATGGTTCCGGTATTTCCGACGAAGCAGGTGCATCTTCGTGTCGATACGGTGGGAGAGCTTCCGGAGGGCTATGAGCTTCTGCCGGAGCGTATCGCTTTCCAGCCTGAAACGGTAACGATTGCAGGAACGAAGGAAGACCTGCGGAAGCTGAGTTCCTATCTGACGTTGAAGGTTGATGTAGAGGGGCAGACAGGAACGGTGGAGAAGAACATTTACATTGCTGATGTTCTGGATGATTCTCTCACAAGTCTGCGTGTGGTAAATAACCAGATGGTGGCAGTGACCGTCGAGATTACACCTTATGTGGATAAGACGATTGAACTGCCGCTCGATAAAATTGAGATGAACAATCTGTCCGAGCATCTTTCGGCTGAGCTGCTTCATACATCGCCACTATTGGTTAAGGTCAAGTGCAAGGCATCCCGTGCACAGCACCTTACGGCAGATGCGATAAAGGCGTATGTGAACCTTCAGGGCTTCACCGCCGATACATATCGATTGGAGCTGCAGATGGAGCTGCCGGCAAATGTGTTGTATACAGAGAAAACGTACATAGAGCTGGTGGTACGTCAAAAGGTTATGAATGGACCGGAAAACACACCGCCAACCGGTTTTTTTGAAAATTAGCAGAGAAAGGAAGAGTTTGTCATGTTAGATTATAAGAGATATAAGAGAGTACCTGTTGTTGATTTTCCGGAGCGCACCTGGCCAAATAAAGAAATCGAAAAGGCTCCGATCTGGTGCAGCGTAGACCTTCGTGACGGTAATCAGGCGCTGATTGAGCCGATGGTGGTGGAAGAAAAGATTGAATTCTTTAATCTTCTGGTAAAGCTTGGCTTTAAGGAAATCGAAGTCGGTTTCCCGTCTGCCTCTCAGCTCGAATTTGATTTCTTACGTTCTCTGGTGGAACGCAACCTGATTCCGGAGGATGTTACCGTTCAGGTACTGGTACAGTGCCGTGAGCATCTGTTAAAGCGTACATTTGAGGCTTTGGAGGGCATTCCGAGAGCAATTGTACACATTTACAACTCTACCTCTACGCTTCAGAGAGAGGCAGTGTTCCATATGAGCCGTGAGGAAATCAAGCAGATTGCCATCGAGGGAACGAAGCTCGTGAAGCAGTACGCTAAGGATTTCCCGGGAAAGATAATTTTAGAGTATTCCCCGGAGAGCTTTACCGGAACGGAGCTGGATTATGCACTTGAGGTTTGTACGGCGGTGCAGGAGGTCTGGGAACCGACCCCGGAGAATCCGATGATTATCAATCTTCCGTCTACGGTTGAGATGAATACACCAAATGTATACGCAGACCAGATTGAGTGGATGAGCACGCACTTTAAGAACCGTGACAGCATCATCTTAAGCGTTCATCCGCACAATGACCGTGGTACCGGTGTTGCGGCTGCTGAGCTTTCCCTGCTGGCAGGTGCGGACCGTGTTGAGGGTACGCTGTTTGGCAATGGTGAACGTACCGGTAACGTAGATATTTTGAATATTGCTTATAACATGTTCTCCCAGGGGATTAACCCGGAGCTTGAGATTGAGGACATCAACGAGATTATGGAAGTATATGAGCGTCTTTGCAAGCTTCCGATTCATGAGCGGCATCCGTACGCAGGAAAGCTTGTATTTACTGCCTTTTCCGGTTCTCATCAGGATGCCATCAACAAGGGAATCATGGCAATGCAGGAGCGCAACGACGGCTACTGGGAGGTCCCGTATCTTCCGATTGACCCGGCAGATATTGGTAGAAAGTACGAGCCGCTTGTTCGCATCAACAGCCAGTCCGGAAAGGGCGGCGTAGCCTTTGTTATGGATACGTACTTTGGCTTCAAGCTTCCGAAGGCAATGCAAAAGGAATTCGCAGATATCATCCAGGGAATTTCCGAAAAGCAGGGTGAGGTTGCTCCGGAGCAGATTATGAACGAGTTTAGAAACAGCTATCTGGAGCAGAAGGAGCCGTATCATTTCCGTTCTCTTTCCATGGAGGAGGTTCATGTGGATGAGAACAACACCAGCACGAAGGTTTGCGTAACCTATACGGTAAATGGTGTGGAGAGAAGCTTCCATGCAGCCGGTAACGGTCCGATTGATGCTGTATTAAACGGAATCCGCAGAGACATCGGAAAACAGCTCAGACTCATTGACTACACGGAGCACGCGTTAAGCCTCGGTTCGAATGCACAGGCGGCAGCCTACATTCACATGCTGGATGCAGAAACAGGAAAAACGACGTTTGGTGTCGGCGTAAGCTCCAATATTACCCGTGCATCCGTACGCGCGATATTTTCCGCAATGAATCGTATTATTAAGATGAACAGATAGGAGTCGGAATGTCAGTAATCAAAACCTTTGGCAAATACCGTAATTTGCTTGGTGAACTGGTAAAAAAGGATATTAAGCTGAAATATCGTAATTCCTACCTCGGTGTTATATGGACAATGTTAGAACCATTGCTGACGATGCTTGTTCTGACACTGGTCTTTTCGGAATTGCTCGGAAAAGGAACGAAAGACTTTCCGGTCTATATTCTGACCGGACGTCTTCTGTTTTCCTTTTATTCAAACGGAACGAAGGCTGCACTGAAGGCGGTCCGGAACAATGCCGGTATGATAAAAAAGGTGTATGTTCCGAAGTATATGTATCCGCTGGCTTCCGTGCTTTCGGGGTATGTCATTTTCCTGATTTCCCTGGTTGTACTGGCAGTAGTGGCAGTGGTGCGGGGAGTATATCCGACGCTGCAGCTTTTCTGGATTGTTGTACCACTTGCGCAGATTCTTCTGCTTACGCTTGGCTCCGGCATGCTTTTGTCCACAATGGCAGTGTTCTTCCGGGACATTGAGTACCTTTGGGGCGTTGCCCTGATGTTACTGATGTATACCTGTGCAATCTTCTATAAGATTGATTCGGTGATTACCGGTACGAATGGATGGATTTTTAAGTATAATCCGCTGTATGCAATTATTGTGAATTTCCGGAATGCCGTATTTGGACAGGCACCGGATTTCCAGAGCATGTTTTATGCTACGGCGTTTGGTGCGGTATTGATGCTGTTTGGAACATTTGTGTTCTATAAGCAGCAGGATAAATTTATTTTGTATCTGTAGATACACGAAGGCAAAAGACCGGAAGGCGTTGTGTAAAAAAAGCAGTGTATGTTTTGCAAAGACAAAGCATTATTGCGTTTTCTGAATGGAGTTTTTATGAGTGAGATGAGTGCGGTTACGGTACAGGACCTTGGCGTGAAGTTTCATTTGAGTGAACAGAAGGTCGACAACCTGAAGGAATACGTAATCCGGATTTTAAAGCACCAGATGCGCTACAAGGAATTCTGGGCACTTCGGGAGGTTTCCTTTGACATCAAAAAAGGTGAGCGGGTTGCGATTCTCGGTCTGAATGGAGCAGGAAAAAGCACATTACTTAAGGTAATTGCAGGAGTGTTAAAGGCAACGGAAGGAAAGGTTACGCGTTCCGGAGTTCTGGTTCCGCTTTTGGAGCTTGGAGCCGGTTTTGACCAGCAGTACACCGGTGCAGAAAACATCTATCTGTATGGTGCCATGCTTGGATACCCGAAGGCGTTTCTTCGGGAAAAATTTGATGAAATTGTCGCGTTTTCCGAACTGGGAGAGTTTATTGATGTACCGGTAAAGAACTACTCTTCCGGAATGCGCGCCCGGTTGGGCTTCTCCATAGCAACACTGGTGGAGCCGGAGATTTTGATTTTGGATGAGGTGCTTTCCGTCGGCGATGTCAAATTCCGGAAAAAGAGTGAAAACCGAATTAAGGAGATGTTCCGTCAGGAAACAACGGTTTTATTTGTTTCCCACAACCTTGCGCAGGTGCGTTCCCTTTGTACCAGAGCCCTCTGGCTGGAAAAAGGCAGACTGGTAGAGGACGGCCCGGTTGAGGTTGTGACTGAGCATTTTGAAAAAGCAACGACAAAATAGGAGGAAAAGAAAATGGATCTTAAGGCACAGATTACGAAGGTTGTAGAGAAGGTTACAACAGATAAGGATTTAATGAATTTGTTTAAAACGCAGCCGGTAAAGGCAGTAGAGAAGGTACTTGGCGTTGACCTTCCGGATGATGTTGTAAACGGAGTTGTCGAAGGGGTAAAGGCAAAGATTAGCGTAGATAAGGTTTCCGGAATTGCAGATTCCTTAAAAAAGCTTTTCTAGGGAAGCCTCCGGCAAATTCGGCGCGGAAACGCTAAAACAAAGGGTGCCACAGTTTGTGACACCCTTTGTTTTACTGTTTACCGTTTTCTGTTGTTTCCGGCTTTTTCTGAAGCGTAATGGTAAAGGTCTGTTCAACGAATTTGCCCTCGGAAATGCGCTGCAGGGTAATCTCGACTGTCTCACCATAGCGGTGGGAGGTGACAGAATTGATAAGCTGGTTGGCAGTAGTTACGCGGCCTCCGTTTACATGCGTGATGATGTCACCCGGGTAGATGCCTGCAAGCTCTGCAGAGCCACCCTTTACAACGGAGCTGACATAAACACCCTCCGGCCAGTTGTATAACTGGTACATCACGGAATCCAGCTCCTGTACCGTAACACCGAGATAGCCCTTTTCTTCATCAGAGAGAATCTCACGCGTCATCAAATCCTCTAAAATCGGAGTTGCCTTGGAAATCGGAATGGCAAAGCAGATGCCCTCGATGCTCGTGCTGGAAATCTTAGCGTTGTTGATACCGATGACTTCGCCTTTGGTGTTTAAAAGTGCACCACCGCTGTTTCCGGGATTGATTGCCGCATTCGTCTGAAGCAGTGTCATAGAGCTTCCGTTCAGGTCAATTTCACGGTCTTTGGCACTTAGGTAGCCGACTGTAACGGAACGGCCGTATCCAAGCGCATTGCCGATGGCAATGACCATCTGCCCGACCTGTGCACTGTCGGAATCACCTAAGATGGCAATATCAATCTTTTCCAGGGTTTCTGCAGAAAGCGAGGAGAGGGGAAGAGCAACAATCGCAAGGTCTGCATCCGGATCGCCACCCTTTACGGAAATGGTGTGTTTCGTACCGTCTGCAAGTACTGCCTCCAGGGAGGTTGCACCTTCGATGACATGGTAATTCGTTGCAATCAGTAAGTCAGTATCATTTGAACCGACGATAATTCCGGAACCACTGCCGGTATCTTCTTCCACGTAAGGCCTTCCGAAATAATAAATTGTCTGGGAAACGGTGGAATTAATCGAAACCATGGCAGGCATTGTCTGCTCCACGACCTTTGCCACGATATCAGAGCCGTCGGATTCGCCCGTCGTTTCGACCGGTGAAACCGTCGGAATGGTAAAGTCAGGGAGCTTGTCTGTTTTTTTGTTATCCAACACCGGAAGCTTGGATTCTACTGCTTTTTCCGGGAAAAGATATCCGTAGGCGTACTGAACACCGAGAAAGGTACCGCCGGCAACTAAGCCAAAGCAGGCAGCTAGGGCAATGCAGGAAACGAACTTCTTTAGGAAGCGGTGTTCCTTTTTCGGCCGCGGCACAGGTGGCTGCGGTGGGAAGCCCGGGTGGTAGTAATAAGGGTTATAACAGCCGGGCGGTGGAAACTGTCCCGGTGGAGGCAATTGTCCCGGAGCTGCCTCATTTGTGAGGGGGGCATTGTTGTTTTGGGCAACTCCGTTCGTTCCCTCGTTCGAAGCTGATTCTGCCGAAGCGGTATCTATGGTACGTTCTGCACGGAACTGATAGGCTTCAGTGGAATCTTCGGTAATTGCGGATTCCGTCACAGTCTCGGCAGAAGCTGTCTTTGTGGTAAAAGTATCTTCCTGTTCCATATCCATAAAAAAGACCTCCTTTTGTTCTGTCTGACACCTATCATAGCAGCAGAATGTGTAGCTTTTGTGTTTTATCGGTTAACAATTTTTGATGTTAAGAAAATTTTCAGTTGTGGTTTTGGGAAGAATCATGTAAGATAGCATAGAGGAGTTGTGGCCTCAAAACAGTGAAAGAAATCAGGAGATTTTAATGATAAAGGATAATCAACAGACATTTAACAGGCTGCATGTCCTGGCAGATGCGGTTATGATTGTAATAGCCTATATGGCCGCGTATTCTCTGCGCTTTGTGCTGCTTGGGATGGAGAAAGCCGGAAATTATGACCTTAAGTGGTATTTACAGTTTTTGATTGCGGTTGTTCCGACATATCTTATCATTTACCGGTTCTGCGGCCTGTACAGCCCGAAACGTGCGAGGAGTTTTTTACGCGAGCTCTGGAACCTTATTGTGGCGAATATTGTAGGTGCGGTCAGCTTCATTGTAATGCTGTATGTGTTCAAAGGCGACCTTTCCCGTTGGTTTTTGGTGTTTTTCTTTCTGGGGAATGTTTTTTCCTGCGGTATGTATCGTCTGCTTGTCCGGATTTTGCTTGAAAAAATCCGAAGAAGAGGAAAAAATTTAAAGCATATGCTGATTGTAGGCTACAGCCGCGCGGCGGAGGGCTACATTGACCGCATTCTGGAAAACCCACAGTGGGGCTACTATATTCATGGCATTTTAGACGATAAAATGGCGGTTGGAACCCGTTACAAAAAGATTACGGTCATCGGAACGCTTGCGGAGCTTCCGAAGTATCTTTCCGAAAATGAATACGACGAAATTGCCGTAACGCTTTCGATTAATGATTATGATAAATTAGAGGAGCTTGTAACCAAATGTGAGTATTCCGGTGTTCATACAAAGTTTATTCCGGATTACAACAACATTATTCCGACGGTTCCTTATATTGAAGATCTGGACGGACTTCCGGTCATTAATATCCGGAAGAACCCGCTTTCCAATGTAGTAAACCGTTTCCTGAAGCGGTTGGCGGATATCGTGGGAGCACTGCTCTGCCTTGTGATTTTTTCGGTTCCGATGCTTTTGGTGGCGCTGCTTATAAAGCTGACCTCCGATGGGCCGGTCATCTTTTCCCAGGTGCGCGTAGGACTTCATAACCGTGAATTTAAGATGTACAAATTCCGGTCGATGGTCGTACAGGAAAGCGGGAAGGAAGAGAAGGCGTGGACGCAAAAGAACGATACGCGCGTGACCGGGATTGGTAAGTTTATCCGGAAAACGAGCATTGATGAGCTTCCGCAGCTGTTTAATGTTTTAAAGGGGGATATGAGCTTAATCGGTCCCAGACCGGAGCGCCCGCGTTTTGTGGAAAAGTTTAAGGAAGAGATTCCGCGTTATATGGTAAAACATCAGGTACGTCCGGGCATGACCGGCTGGGCACAGGTCAATGGTTATCGCGGGGATACCTCGATTCGCCGCCGGATTGACTGCGATTTGTACTATATCGAAAACTGGAGTGTCGGACTTGATGTTCTGATTCTGGTTCTGACAGTATTTAGAGGATTTATTAACAAGAATGCATATTGATGAGGTGAAATGATGGACGAAGAAAAGAATGAAGAAATGAGGGAAGAAAAAACGGACGGGGTGGAAGAAAAAAAGTCCTCCGACAAAACGGAAAAAAAGAATGCGGATTATGAAGAATACTGCTATCTGTGTCGCAGACCGGAAAGCGTGGCAGGGAAAATGCTTCATATGCCGAATGATTTAAAGGTATGTAACGATTGTCTGCAGAAGACGTTTAATTCCATAAATTCCACGAATTTTCCGGGAATGGATATGTTTGCGCTGGACCCGTCGATGTTCCGGTTCCTTTCGGATGCACCGAAGATGCCGAAGGTGAAGAAAAAGCCGAAGGAAGCGGAAAAGGAAAAGAAAAAGGAAGAGCTTGCCGAGCTGAATATGAAAACGTTAAAGCCGCCGCACAAAATCAAAGCCGAGCTGGACGAATATGTAATCGGACAGGAAAAGGCCAAGAAGGTCATTTCCGTGGCGGTGTATAACCACTACAAGCGTGTGCTTGAGAAGGAGCCGAAGATTGAACTCGATAAATCCAACATGCTTATGCTTGGACCGACCGGTTCCGGTAAAACGTATCTGGTAAAAACACTGGCAAGACTTTTAAATGTGCCGCTTGCAATCACGGATGCAACCTCCCTTACCGAGGCAGGCTACATCGGAGATGATGTGGAGAGTGTGCTTTCCAAGCTCCTTGCCGCTGCTGACAATGATGTGGAGCGCGCAGAAAAAGGAATTGTTTTTATTGATGAAATCGACAAGATAGCCAAAAAGAGAAATACGAACAGCCGTGATGTCAGCGGTGAATCGGTACAGCAGGGGCTGTTAAAGCTTTTAGAGGGCAGTGAGGTAGAGGTTCCGGTCGGTGCAACGAACAAGAATGCCATGGTTCCGATGACTACGATTAACACGAAAAATATCCTCTTTATCTGTGGGGGTGCCTTTCCGGATTTAGAGAAAATCATTCGCAACCGTCTGAATAAGACTGCCGGCGTAGGCTTTGGCTCCGACTTAAAGGACAAATACGATGAGGACCGGCAGCTTTTAGATAAGGTAACGGTAGAGGATTTGCGGGAATACGGAATGATTCCGGAATTTCTGGGCCGTCTTCCGGTGGTATTCTCCCTGCAGGGGCTTGGAAAGGAACAGATGATTCGTGTACTTTCCGAGCCGAAGAATGCGATTTTGAAGCAGTATGAGCATCTGCTTGAGCTGGATGAGGTTGAGCTTAAGTTTTCCGAGGATGCCCTGGAGGCAATTGCGGAGCGGGCTCTGAAAAAGGACACCGGAGCGCGTGCACTTCGTGCAATCCTGGAAGAGGTTATGCTGGATATTATGTACGAGATTCCGAAGGACGAAAACATCGGACGTGTAACGATTACCGGAGACTATATCCGTGGCTGTGGCGGTCCGGTGATTGAGATGCGGGGATAATACGGAAATACTCTGTTCCGTGTTTTCCCGGAATAAACAGGAAAGAAAAGGAAATACTCCTCAAAAAGAACTAAGTCAGGAGGAGTATTTTTATGAAAAGCCAGGAGAATTCCGGTCGGAAGTGGCAACGGATTATGTATTTTGCAGCTGCGGTGGTTGCAGTGGCTGCACTTTTTCAGGGAACAGTGAACCGCGCAATGCGTTCCAGGATGAGTATTGCGGGGGTTTTCCGGTCGCTTGCGTTTGAGCATAGTGAAGGAAGGATTAACCTTACGGCCAGAATACCGCAAAAGGACCGGCACTCCGGCGAAGAACGGCTGCTGCTTTCCTTTGCGAAAAAGATTGGACTTTCCTTAACGGAGGAGCCAAGACGTGCTTCCTTTGCCGGACGGGAGGAGCTGATTTATGAGAAGATGGCGGCAGGAGCATTTTCTTCGATTAAGCTGGTAAGACTTCCTGCGGAGCAGGAGGACTATCTCTGTGCGGAAATTACACTACGGGATGCATCCGCAGAGGCAGCAGCAGAGCTGAAGCAGCAGATGGAGCAGGCAGCAGAGAGGCTTTCCCTTACGGAGATTTCCACGACCTTTTCGCTGACAGGGCTGTATTCGGGGGAGCTTCCGCTCGCAATGAAGGACCGTCTGGCCGATGAGGTAATGGAGCAGCTTTGTGCCAGGATTTCGTATGAGCACCGCGAGAATGATAATTACACGGTGTACGGTTATACTGCGGCAGAGGAGCATTACCTTACGGTAGGTGGGAAAAAGGTTAATGTGCAGACGGCAATAACGTATGATGCCGGGGCAGACTGCACCGAGGTAATGATTGCTTCCCCAATCGGATTTTGAAAACGGGAGATGTCAGGGCAAGCTTTTATCCGGCAGTTGTGTTCTGCATGACAAACACCGCGGACGGAAGTGCTTGAAATTGGGGGATAGTATGATATACTGAAAATGGATTTGGGGATAGATATGAGAGAATGAAAGTGTCAACCGGCACTTCATGGAAAGGAATGCGATGGGACAGGAAGCCAAAAAAGCAATTGAAGAAGGAATACAGGAAGGGCTTAAGCTTCTGGTTCTCAGCAATGCACCGAAGCAGTCGGACCTTTCCAGAGTAAAGATATATCCGGTAGCAGTCAAAGGGAAAATGAAGTATCAGATTGAGGAATACCGAAAAAATCAGGTGTTTCATTCGAACTGTGAGGAGGCGGAGGTCGCCGGGGAGGCTATAAAGAGGCTGGAGGAGACGGGCTTCCGTCAGGTGGAGCTTACCTCGGTATTTTCCCAAAGAACCGTTTTGATTGGAAAAAAGGGAACCGAAACCGTGAAATGTAAAAAGCAGAAGCAGGAGAATCCGTGAAATGTAAAAAGCAGAAGCAGGAGAATCCGGTTGTGCTTCCGAGGGAGCACAACCGTAAAAAGCACTATCTTTTAGAGGAGGGTACACCGGTGCCGTTTCTCATTGACCTCGGGGTAATGACAAAGGAGGGAACGGTAGTAAAGGCACAATATGATAAATTCCGCCAGATTAACCGTTTTCTGGAGTTCATTGAGGATATTCTGCCTGCACTTCCGAAAAAGAAGGAGCTGCGAATCCTTGATTTCGGCTGCGGCAAATCATATCTGACGTTTGCAATTTATTACTACCTGCATATTCTGAAGGGCTATGATGTCCGTATCACGGGACTGGATTTAAAGGAGTCGGTGATCGAACACTGCAGTACGCTTGCAAGGGCTTACGGCTATGACAAGCTGGAGTTTTTGTGCGGTGATATTGCAGATTATACCAAAGACAACGCAGTGGATATGGTTGTAACACTGCATGCGTGTGATACGGCAACGGATTATGCGCTTTTTAAGGCGCTTTGCTGGAATGCCTCCGTGATTTTGTCCGTGCCGTGCTGCCAGCATGAGTGGAACCGTCAGATGGAATGCGAACCGTTACAGAGCTTTACAAAGTATGGGATTGTACGGGAGCGCATGTCAGCGCTTATGACGGATGCGTTTCGTGCAAATGTTTTGGAGGTCTGTGGCTATAAAGCACAGCTTTTGGAGTTTATTGATATGGAGCACACCCCGAAAAATATTTTGATTCGTGCGGTAAAGAAGGAAAACAAAAGCATGGAGGAGATAAGGACTGCGCTTATGTCCGGGCTTTCGCCGCTGCTTTCGTTTTGCAATACACAGCCGACGCTGTATCGGCTGTTAATGGAGAGAGAAGAGCATTAACGTGGTTTTACGCAGGTAGTTGGAGAAGAAAATGAAGCATATTGTTCGTTTTTTGATTTTAATTGTGGTATTTGCGGCTTCTGTGTTCTTTTTCGGAAGCCGGATTGGAACCAAATCCTTTTCAAAGACCATAGAGACGGTAGAGCTTGGTGAAGCGGCACTTCCGACGGTTTCGGTTGTTACCTGCGGAGAAAAAATCAGCTGTCTCTACGGTTACACCTCAAATCTTGACACGACACTCAATCGTGCAGATTTGATTCCGGTGGACAGTAACATGGAATTTATGCTGGATATTAACGAATATGATATGACAATCCGGCGTTTGAAATATGAGATTATGGATGTATCCGGAAAAGAGGAACTCGATTCCGGGACAATCAATGCCTTTGATAAGGACGGAGTGCACAAAAAGGTACGTATTCGTGTAAAGGCAGATTTGCAGGAGGGAACGGAATATGCGGTCCGTGTGACCTTAATCAATGATGTCGGCAAACGGATTTATTATTATTTCCGCCTGAAGCAGTACAAGAATCCGCAGCTTTCGCCGAAGCTTGCGTTTTTGCGTGAGTTTCTGGAGAATACGAGGAGCACGCTGCCAGAGGCGCGTGACAAAGTCATTCCGTATCTGGAGATGAAGTCTGACGCACCTTCGGATACCTTTGGATATGTGGACATTCATTCCAACTACCAGCTGGTATGCTGGGGGGATCTGGCACCGGAGACGGTTGTGGAGCCGGTCATCACCGTAACGGAGTTTTATCAGGATATTATGACTGCAACGGTACGCAGTATTGTTAAAGTGAATGCCGGGTACGGAGATGAGTTTTTCCGGACGGAGGAGAATTTCCGAATCCGGTATCTCGGTCCGGTCATTCATTTGCTGAATTATGAGAGAACGACACAGACATTATTTGATTCGGACAACGCAAGTCTTACGCAGAGTGATTTAAAGCTTGGTCTGATTTCCGGAAGAGAGCAGCAGCTGTATCCGAACGCGGATTACAGTACGGTAGCCTTTGTAAGGAATGGTTCGCTGTATTCCTACAGCCTTGCCACCAATACAATCTCAACCGTATTTGCCTCTACCGCGCAGTATGAGCGGATGCTCGGACTGCAGACCGGACATGACATTTTAGTGCTAAAGACGGAAGCAGATGGGAACATTACCTTTATGGTCAGCGGTTACCGCAACCGTGGCAGCTATGAGGGGAGAGTCGGATTGTTTGTATACCGGTATCTGGCTGCGGAAGGAAGGTTGGAGGAACTGGTTTATGCGCCGGTAAACACGACCTATCAGCTGCTTCGGGGTGAGGTCGGAGCGTTTGCGTATGTGAATGAATTTGATGTTTTTTTCTTTATGGTAAATGGAAGCCTGTATTCCTACAACCTGATTACAGAGGAGCTTTCGGTTCTGGCGGAGGAAATCGATTCAGAGGATTATGTGTTTTCGGCTGCAAAGCGCTATCTGGCCTATCAGGAGCGTGGAAAAACGGACTGCATACAGCTTTTGTTTCCGGAGACGGCGAAAATTGAGAAGGTATACCCGCCGCAGGGTGAATACATCCGGCTGTTAGGGATGTCCGAAGATAATCTGATATGCGGTTACGGGCGTGAATCTGATATTTACGAAAATGAGGATATGTCACTTACGAGGGCTTTGTTTCGCGTAGAGATTCGTACCGCGGAGGG
Organism: uncultured Clostridia bacterium; assembly: GCA_945622055.1. Lineage (GTDB taxonomy): Bacteria > Bacillota > Clostridia > Lachnospirales > Lachnospiraceae > SIG307. The sequence continues at coordinate 653 of CALZBV010000006.1, read as the reverse complement.
AGAAGTACGTAAGGAGTATCAAAAGCCGGGGTATTTTGTGGAGTCGGTACAGACGGATGCCAATGTCATTCAGCTTTATCGCCTGGAGAAAAATTTTCCGGAGGGATATCGTGAAACTGAGAGTGACTATATTCTGATCCGGGATACGGCGGTGCAGGGCAAGGTTACGCTGGAAAAAAGAATTACAGAGCGTATGCTGACAGAATACTATGTTTCTTTTCCGTCTTCCTTTGAAATGGGTGAGCTTCCGAAGAAGATACAGGCAGGCTATACGGTTTCATCAAAGGATCCCACGGTTCGTATCGGTGAGCTGGAGCGTAGTATGGAGACCTATTTTGTGTATTGCTACGGGAAAATACGGCAGACCTGCCGGAGCGCTTCCGAGGCAATTCTTACTGCAGACAGGGTGGCGGGCACGGTAATCTCAGAGGATGGAAGAATTGTCTGGGAGCGTGGTGTAAAAGCTGCTTCGGCTGAGGCAGCCGGTGTCGCCGAGAAACGGAGCGGGAAAGGAGAAAGCAGTGCTCTTGCTGCGGTAACCATGCTTCTTTCCAAAAAGGGAGTAAATCTTGATCCGGAAGCACTTGAGGCATCCCGGCCGGTGGCGGAGCTGCTGGAGAAAAACACATCCTGCAGAGTGCTTTCTTTGTCGG